>NZ_PTFE01000035.1:0-74728 GCF_002936975.1 Bradyrhizobium sp. AC87j1 | reverse complement strand
ATTGGCGCCGGCGCCCTTCGGCATCAGCGCTTCCACAAAGCTCGGCTGTCCTGTCCGCTTCACCGCCATCGATACCTCCAAGGCTTTGACCTAGGGAATCACAACTGGCGGATTACGCAACAGGCCCCCTGTGGGAGAAGGTGGCGCGAAGCGTCGGATGAGGGGTTGTATCCACAAACTCGACTGAGAGTGATCTGTGTGGAGAGAGACCCCTCACCCGTCTCGCCGCTCCGCGGCGAGCCACCCTTTCCCACAAGGGGAGAGGGGAAGGGTAACGCGCATAGCCTCCCTCACATCATCCCGCTCTCTTCCTCTTCCGCCTGCTCGATCAGTGCCTCGCTCACCACCACTTCGCGGCGGGGGACGACGAAGATCATCACGCAGGCACAGAGCAGCGAGATCGCGAGGACTGCGGCGGTGAGTGGCAGCGTCGTTGCGGAGTGGCCGCCGAGATAGGCGCCGAATTGCGACATCAGTGCGCCGATGCCCTGTTGGAGGAAGCCCATCGTGCCGGAGGCGGTGCCGGCGGCCTCGGGGCGGATGCTGATGGCGCCGGCGGCCGAATTCGCCATCACGAAGGCATTGCCGGCCATCACGATCATCTGCGTGCCGAACAGCCAGGCCGGGGCCTCGTTCCAGCCGATGATACTCCACAGCAGGTTCGCAAGGCTGCCGGCGAGTTGGAGGGCGAGCCCGAACCAGATCAGTTTTTCCAGCGAATGCCGCGGCGCAAAGCGCACGCAGAGCAGATTTCCGACGAGAAACGCAAAGCCCGAGGTCGCAAACCAGGCGCCGTATTCGGCGCTGCTGCGGCCCATCTGCGTCACCACGACGTAGGGGCCGCCGCCCGCGAAGGTGAAGATGATCTGCGAGGCCAGCACCTGGCACATCACATAGCCGACGAAGGCGCGGTTGCGGATCAGGATGCCGACGTCGCCGCGGAAGCCGCTGCCGGCGGCGCGGCTGCGCCGCGTTTCGGGCAGCGCCACCGCGATGCCGACGGCGACAAGGATCGCGGCGATGGTGATGGCATAGAAGATCGCGCGCCAGCCGAATGCAGTCTCGATCAGGCCGCCGGTCAGCGGCGAAACCATCTGCCCGATCATCAGCGCGGCGACCACGAGGCTGATCATCGAGGCGACGCGGTCGCGCTCGTAGATGTCGCGGATGATGGCGCGGCTGATCACCATGCCGGAGGCGCCGCCGAGCGCCTGGAAAAAGCGCGCGGCGATCAATTGCGGCAAGGTCTCGGCGAAAATGCACGCGACGCTGGCCACGACCATCAGCGCCAGCCCTCCGAGCAGCACCGGACGCCGTCCGAACCGGTCCGACAGCGGCCCCATGATCAGCTGCGACAGCGCGATGCCGACCATGTAGAGCGACACCGTCATCTGCGCGATCGAGATGTCGCTGCCGAAATTCGTCGCCAGCACCGGCAGTGCCGGAACCAGGATGTAGAGCGAGATCGGCGCGATCCCGGTCATCACGACCAGCAACAGCAGCACCAGGCGCGACGTCGCGAGGTTCGCCGCCGCTCCCGGCGGCTTGCTGATCATGCCGTGCATTGGTGTCCATCTTTCGAGTTCGAATCGACTGTAGCGCGCTCGCGCAAGACGGATATCGGCGTTTCGGAATGCGGCTATACGGATTCCGGGATGGTTATGCTGGAGGCGCGATGGCGCCAGATTGGGCGCGTTGCTCGTGCCCAATGGTGGTGTCATCGTCCGCGAAGGCGGACGATCCAGTATTCCAGAGGCAGTTGTGGTTGAATCGAGGAGCCGCGGCGTACTGGATGCCCCGCCTGCGCGGGACATGACAGCTGAGGTGAGGAAGCAGCGTTGCGCAAATCGCCTAGCGCCATGCAGCGCCGCTCCGGCTCGTGCACTACGCCTTCAGCTCCGCCGTTGCCTGATCGAGCCAGGCCTGCGTTGCTTCGTCCAGCGCCGGCCGCACCTCGGCCCTTACACGCGCGTGGTAGGCATTGAGCCAGCCGAGTTCGTCGCGGCTCAGCATCGCCACATCGATCAGCCGCCGGTCGATCGGCGCCAGCGTCAGCGTCTCGAACGCGTTCATCGGCTTCTCGGCGCCCTTGATGTCGGCGGCCACCACCAGCTCCAGGTTCTCGATGCGGATGCCGAAACCGTCGGTCTTGTAGTAGCCGGGCTCGTTGGAGAGGATCATGCCGCGCTTCAGCGGCGTGGTGCCGAGCTTCGAGATCCGCGCCGGCCCTTCGTGCACCGAGAGATAGCTGCCGACGCCGTGACCGGTGCCGTGCTCGAAATCGACGCCGGCGGCCCAGAGATATTGCCGTGCCAGCGTGTCGAGCTGCGCGCCCGTGGCGCCGTCCGGAAAGACGGCGCGCGCGATCGCGATATGGCCGCGCAGCACGCGGGTGAAGCGGTCGCGCATCTCGTCCGTCGGCTCGCCCACCGCCATGGTGCGCGTGACGTCGGTGGTGCCGTCTTCATACTGCGCGCCGGAATCGATCAGCAGCAGGTCGCCGGGTGCGATCCGCCGGTTGCTCTTGCGGGTGACGCGGTAGTGCACGATGGCGCCGTTCGGGCCGGTGCCCGAGATGGTGGGAAACGACACGTCCCTCAGCGCGCCGGTGTCGCGGCGGAATGTCTCCAGCGCCTCGACCGCGTCGATCTCCGTGAGCTTGCCGCTTGCGGCCTCGCGGTCGATGAAGGCGAGGAAGCGCGCCAGCGCCACGGCGTCGCGCCGATGCGCCGTCTGCGTGCCCTTGATCTCGGTCGCGTTCTTGACCGCCTTGAGCAGTGCAATCGGATCGCTGCCGCGTACCGGCTTGCCGCCGGCCCCCGCGATCAGCCGGCTGAGTGCGTCGGCCGCGGTGGCGCTGTCGAGTGCAATCGATCCGCCGCTCTTGGCGAGCGCCATCAGCGTCGGCGCCATCGCATCGGGTTCGCGCACGTCGGCGGACTGCTCGAGGTGGTCGCGCGTGAGGTTGGAGAGTTTTCGATGGTCGATGAAGATGGTGGGGCGACCGTCCTTCGGCACCAGCGCATAGGACAACGGCAGCGGCGTGTGCGCGACGTCGGCACCGCGGATGTTGAAGGTCCAGGCCACCGCGTGGCTGTCCGACAGCACCAGCGCGTCGGCGCCGAGCTTGCCGATCTCGGCCCTGATCTGCGTCAGCTTCTCGGCTTCAGTGACGCCGGCATTCTGCAGGCTGTGCACGGCGACCGGGGCAAGCGGCGGCTGCGGGCGGTCCTGCCAGATCGCGTCGATGGGATTGCTGTCGACCGCGACCAGCTCGGCGCCGGCCTTGGCGCAGGCGACGGACAGGCGCTCGGCTGCCGAAGAAGTGTGCAGCCATGGATCAAATCCGAGGCGGTCACCGGCCTTCAGATGCGCCGACACCCAGCTCTCCGGCGGCGGATCGATCAGCGATTCCACGGCCCAGGCCTTTGCATCGACCTGCTTGGCGGCCTGAAGCGTGTAGCGGCCATCGACGAACAGAGCGGCCTCCTGGGTCAGCACCACCGCGAGTCCCGCCGACCCCGTGAAACCGGTCAGCCAGGCCAGCCGTTCTTCCGACGGCGGCACATATTCGTTCTGCTGCTGATCGGCGCGCGGGATCACGAAGCCGGTCAGCTTGCGGCGGGCGAGTTCTTCGCGAAGGGCGGCGAGCCGCGCCGTCAATGCGACGCCGGCTTCCGGCTCCTCGAATGTCTGGAAGTGTGCTTCGAACATGGTGGATCACTTTAGGATCATGGGGACGAGTCCGCAATCTGGACGCATTCGCGTCGCATCTGGCATGGACTGTGCTTGAATGGTTCCATTCGAATTGAGTGGAGTGAAAGGATGCGGCAGTTGCGCTTCGTCCGGATGACAGGGAAATTCGAGCAGGTGGTTCATCTCAACGGCGAGGGGACACACGATGCCAGCATTCACGTTTGAGAAGATTTCGCCGCCGGTGCGTCGCGTTCCGACTGCGGCTGCAGCGAAGAAACCGCGCGGCGTCATGCGCCAGATGATCGACCGTATCGCCGAGCGCCGCGCGAGGCGTACCTTGCAGGACGAGCCTCCGATGCGGCGGGACGAGAAGCCCGCGGAGTAGGGCGGCATCGATAATGCCGTAGGGTGGGCAAAGGCGCAAAGCGCCGTGCCCACCATCTTTCCTTTTTTCGCGGACGACATGGTGGGCACGCTTGCGCTTTGCCCACCCTACGACACCTCGCTCACCCCATCTTCCGCAACAACAGGCTGCTCCACCCCTCGATCCGCAGATGCTTCAACGGCACGAGGCCGCGCGCGCGGTAGGCGGCGATCACGGCGGGGGCCTGGTGCGTCAACAGGCCGGAGAGGATGACGCGTCCGCCGGGCGCGAGATGCCGCGCCATCGGGCCCGCCAATTGCCTGAGCGGGTTGGCGAGGATGTTGGCGAGCACCAGGTCGAACGGACCGGCCTTTTCGAAATCCGGCGCGGCGAAGCCGGTGGCGCGAATCACCCGCACCTGGTTGCCGACCTCGTTCAGCACCGCGTTCTCCGCCGCCACCCGCACCGACGGAGAGTCGATGTCGGAGGCGAGCACCGCGCGATGCAGCGCCTTGGCGGCCGCGATGCCGAGTACGCCGGTTCCGGTGCCGAGGTCGAGCAGGTTCCTCGGGCGGGAACTCTTAAGGACATGGTCAAGCAGCAGTAAACAGCCACGGGTGGTGCCGTGGTGGCCGGTGCCGAAGGCAAGCGCCGCCTCGATTTCGATGGCGAGCTTGTTCGGCGCCACACGGTCGCGGTCATGGCTGCCGTGCACGACGAAGCGCCCGGCCGGGACCGGGACGAGATCTTCCAGGCTGGCCTTGACCCAGTCCTTGGCCTCGACCGTGTCGAAGAGAAGAGTCGCGGCGATCGCATTTCCTGCTGAAGTTGCAACGAGTTCACGCAGCCAAGCCTGATCGGGCGCCTCGGCGAAATGGAGCGTGACGTCCCACGGTCCGTCCGGCCGCTCGAAGGCGGCAACCGCCGCATCGCCGTCAAAAAACACCTCGGTGAGCACGTCGACGACGCGTCGGGCGTCGGCCTCGCTGCCGATCGAAAAGCTGGCGCGATGGGTAGGAGAAGGCTGCATTCAGGGTTCCGTTGAGTTCAATTTTTGGAACTTTCGTCGCCATTTTTCCGCATAAGTTGCGATTCCCGGTTAACCGGGCTGTAGGTTGCGCCCCGTATCTTTGCGGATGTCGAAACCAACCAACACAGCTTGGAATTGAAACGGAGGCGAGTTTTGAAGCGCATGGTTCAAAAGTTCTGGTCGGACGAGTCCGGTGCAACCGCGATCGAGTACGGCCTCATTGCCGCAGGTATCGCTCTGGCGATCATCACCGTGGTGAACAGCCTGGGCGTCACTTTGAACGACAAGTTCACTTCGATTAGCAGCTCCTTGAAGTAATTTCCGCCTCCATTTCCCAGCGGGGGCTATTTTTCTTTGAGGTTTTTCCTGATCACCGCCCGCGAGGGGATACCCCTGGCGGGCGAGGTCGTTTTCGGGCGAGCGTTCTCAGTGATCTTCACAAATTGTCCACCGCTTGCCGGGACGCGGTCCACCCGCTTGTCCCGCGATTGTCCACCGGCTTTCCCCAAGTTCGGTCCCACGTTCTGGCCCATGTATCCTCGGTCTGACCACAGGCCATTCAACAGCCAATCCACAGCTCATCCACAGCCCTATCCACGGCTTCCGAACAGCGACCGGTGATCTCTCAAGATCGCCTGCGCGGCGTTATGGCCGGGCGCACCGGTGACGCCGCCGCCGGGATGGGCGCCGGAGCCGCAATGGTAGAGGCCCTTCAACGGCCCGCGATAGTCGGCATGGCCCAGCATCGGCCGCGCCGAGAACAACTGGTTCAAGGTCAGCGCGCCATGGAAGATATCGCCACCGAGGAGGCCGAACTGCCGTTCGAGATCGAGCGGAGACAGGATCTGGCGGCCCAGCACGCTCGCCGCAAAACCCGGCGCGTATTTGTCCACCGTCGCGATCATGAGATCGGCGACCTCTTCGCGATGGTCGTCCCACGATTGTCCGTCGGGAAGCTCCGGTGCGACGTGCTGGCAGAACAGGCTGGCGACGTGCTTTCCAGCTGGGGCCAGCGTGTCGTCGAGCGTGGAGGGGATCAGCATCTCGACGACTGGCTCCCGGCTCCAGCCCTGCGCCCGCGCATCGAGATAGGCACGGTCCATGTAGCCGAGGCTTGGCGCCAGGATGATGCCGGAGCTGAGATGATCGCCCTCGCCCGGCAGCGCCGTGAAGGAGGGCAGGTTGTCCAGCGCAACGTTCATGCGGAAGGTGCCGGAGCCGTTCTTCCAGTGCCGGATGCGGGTGAGGAAGTCCGCAGGAAGAGCGTCGGCTGCGACCAGCCGCGTGTAGAGCAGCTTTGGATTGACATTGGCTGCGACATATTTGGCGCGGATGGCCGTGCCGTTCTCCAGCACGACGCCGACGGCGCGGTCGCGCTCGACGATGATCTCACGGACGCCGGCATCCGTTTCGATCACGACGCCGCGGTCGCGTGCCGCGCGCGCCATCGCCTGCGTGATCGCGCCCATGCCGCCGATGGCGTGACCCCAGACCCCCTTCTTGCCGTTCACCTCGCCGAAGGCGTGATGCAGCATCACATAGGCGGAGCCGGCGGCGTAGGGGCTCGCATAGTTGCCGACGATGGCGTCGAAGCCGAACAGGGCCTTGACCAGATCATGCTCGAAGCGCTCATCCAGCATCTCGCCGGCCGAGCGGGTGAAGAGATCGAGCAGGCTGCGGCTCTGTTCCAGCGTGAGGCCGCGCAGGATGTTGGCGGTCTTCCAGGCGTTGACGCCTTCGCGGACGGCCGCTGTGCCAAAACCGTCGACGAGGTTCGGCGGCGCGCGGAGCACGAACTGCCTGAGCACGTCGGCGATGTCCTCCAGCTCGCGCGAAAATCCGTCGAGCGCGCCTGCGTCATGCGCGCTCAGCCGCGCGACTGATGCCTTCGTCCGTCCCTCGCCGGTCAGGAGATAGCTTCCATCAGGCGCGGGCAGAAAGTTCTGGGCGCGCCGTTCGACGATCCGCAGGCCCTGCTCGGTGAGCTTGAGGTCACGGATCACCTGCGGATTGAGCAGGCTCACAGTGTAGGCCGCGACCGAATTGCGGAATCCGGGGTGAAACTCTTCGGTGACCGCGGCGCCGCCGACCACCTTGCGGCGCTCGACCACGCGCACGCGCAGGCCCGCGCCCGCGAGATAGGCCGCGCAAGTGAGGCCGTTATGGCCAGCGCCAATGATGACGACGTCGGTTTCGTTCATGATTTCCCTGGCGTCATTCCGGGGCGATGCGCAGCATCGAACTATGGTGCGGGCTCCGCACCGGAGAATCTCGAGGTTCCGGATTCGCGCTTCGCGCGCCCCGGAATGACATCTCTATATCAGGCATTCCTAGCTGCAACATCACGAGTGCCTTTATTGCCCGTTCAGGCGCCTTGTGCTCCATTGCGCGCGCCCGGCGCCCGCCGGGGAATGTAGGCTGGAGCTTCCATGGATTCGATCGTGCAACCTGCCGCCACGGAGCAGCCGTCGTCCTCGCGCAACCGGCTGCTGCTGACGGTCTACACCGCTGCGATCTTCGTCAGCGCGCTGCTGCTGTTCTCGGTGCAGCCGCTGTTCACGAAGATGGTGCTGCCGCGGCTCGGCGGCTCGCCGGCGGTGTGGTCGGTGGCGATGGTGTTCTTCCAGTCGCTGCTGCTGGCGGGCTACGCCTATGCGCATCTGTTGATGCAGACGAAGAACCGCATCGTGCCGGTGGCGGTGCATCTGGTGCTGCTGATCGCGGCCTTCGTGACGCTGCCGCTCGGCATTGCCTCGGCCTATGGCGATCCGCCGGCATCCGGCTATGCGTTCTGGCTGCTCGGACTGTTCGTGGTCTCGATCGGCCTGCCGTTCTTTGCGCTCGCCGCCAACAATCCGCTGCTGCAGGCCTGGTTCGTTCGCACCGGCCATCCCGCTGGGCACGATCCCTATTTCCTCTACGCCTCCTCCAACATCGGCAGCTTCCTGGCGCTGCTGTCCTATCCGTTTCTGCTGGAGCCGATGTTCACGCTGCATGCGCAGAATCGGTTCTGGACCGGTGGCTATGGCCTGTTGATCCTCCTGATCGCCGCCTGCGGCGTGCTGTTGTTGCGCTCGCCGAAGCTCGCGATGGCCGATGCGCGGACCGAGGATGCCAATGCGCCGGCGCCTGATATCGTGACGCGGCTGCGCTGGATCTTCCTCGCCGCGGTGCCTTCGGGTCTGCTCATCGCGGTCACCGCGCACATCTCGACCGACGTCGCCGCGGCGCCGTTGCTGTGGGTGCTGCCGCTGTCGCTGTACCTGCTCACCTGGGTCGTGGTGTTCCAGTCGCGGCCGCTGCTGCCGCACAAATGGATGCTGATGCTGCAGCCGGTCGCGATCGCGGGCGTCATCGTCCTGCTCGCCTTCGGCGGCGAGCAGAATTTGCTGCTGACTCTCGGCGGCCATCAACTCTGCTTCTTCGTCATCGCCATGGCCTGCCACGGCGAACTGGCGCGGACGCGGCCGGCGGCCAAATATCTCACCGGTTTCTATGTCGCGCTGTCGTTCGGCGGCATGGTCGGCGGTCTCTTTGCTGGCCTCGTTGCTCCCTTCACCTTCTCGTGGATCGCCGAATACCCGATCCTGATCGCGTTTGCCGCGCTGTGCCGGCCGTCCGCGAACGAGCGTCTCGCCGGCATCGTCAAATGGTATTGGCTGGTGCTCGCCGCGCTCGCGGTGGCGCTCGTCGCGCCGTCCTTTACCACCGGCAGCCCCTCGACCTGGCTGGAGGATCACCGCGTCTGGGTCGCCGGCGCCGTCGGCGTGCTCGCCGCGCTGCTGGCGCTGGCGCTCAATGCCGGCCGCTGGAAGATCTTTGCCACCGTCGCGCTCGCGCTGGCATTGATCCGTGTCTATCCGGCAGACGAGGGCCGGGTCACGACGGTGCGCAGCTTCTTTGGCGTGCACAAGATCGTGGTGACGCCCGGCGGTTATTTCCATGTGCTGATGCACGGCACCACCATCCACGGCGCCGAGCGGTTCCGCAACAATGACGGCACGCCGGTCACCGGCCGGCCCGAGCCGATCACCTACTATCACAAGGACGGCGGCATCGGTCAGGCCGTCAGCGCGATCCGCGAGCGCAAGGGCGGGCCGCTCAAGGTCGCCGCGATCGGCGTCGGATCGGGCACGCTCGCCTGCGCCGCCGAACCTGGCGAGGACTGGAAATTCTTCGAGATCGACCAGTCGATGGTGGACGCCGCGCGTGACCCCAAAAATTTCCGCTACATCTCGAGCTGCCTGCCGGACATGACGCCGGTGATCGGCGATGCGCGCCTCACCTTCGCAAAGGAGCCCGACGGCGCCTACGACCTCATCATCGTCGATGCCTATTCGTCGGATGCGATCCCGATCCATCTCGCCACCGAAGAGGCGATGAAGATCTACAAGGACAAGCTCGCCCCGCACGGTGCCGTGGTGATGCACGTCTCCAACCGGCATCTCGATCTCGAGACCGTCGTGGTCGGCATTGCCGACGCCAACGATCTCAAGAGCTGGGTCTTCAACGAGGATTCGGGGCGCGATGGCGACTACATCTTCTCGACCGACGTCGTCATCTCGGCGCGCGAGGAGGCCGATGTCGGCAGGCTCGCGTCCTCGAAGGTCTGGGAGCAGACCGAAGCCGACGACAGGGTGCGGGTCTGGACCGACGACTATTCCAACATCCTGGGCGCGTTGTACCGGCGTTTGAAGAATGGAGAGTAGGGCGACACGACGACCGCGTCCGGGACACGCGACTGAGTTACGGCACGACCGGCGTCCCCGCCGGCAGCACAATGCCCTTCTCGCCGGCAACCTCGCGCAGCAGATCGGGCCTGTCGGAAATGATCCCGTCGACGCCGAGCTCCATCATCCGCGCCATGTCTTCGCGCTTGTTGACCGTCCACACCACGACGCGTAATCCGAGCTCGTGGGCTTCCGCGATGAGTGCGGCGGTGACATCGCCGAAATAGGGCGACCAGACTGCGCCGCCCGCCGCCTTGATCGTCCGTGGCAGCGAGCTGCCGTGATCGGCCGGGCTGAAGCCTGCCGTCCAGTTGGTGGCTTTGTCCAGCACGACTGTCTGGCCTGTGCCGCGCTGGAGCGTCAGGTACACCGTCGGTATCTTCGGCGCCTGCTGCTGGACGAGCTGCAGGGTTCTCCAGTCGAAGGACTGGATCATAACCCTGTCGGAAAAGGTTTCGGCCTCGATCAGTCCCAGCAGCTTCGTGACAAAGGCTTGCGGATCGAGCGTCTCGTCCGGGCGATTCGGATCGATCTTGGTCTCGATGTTAAAGCGCACACGCGAGTTGCCGGATTTCCGTACCAGCGCGAACAGCTCGCTCAGGGTGGGAATGCGTGTCCCCGGCACGGCGCGCTGGTCGGGGAATTGTTTCGCATAGGCACTGTCCGGCCGGATCTGGCCGACGTCATAGGTTTTGACCTCGTCCAGCCGCAGTTTTACCAAGGGCGTGCCGGGCGGAGCAATGTAAGTCCCGCCAGCACTGCGCGCGAGATCCGGATTGAGCCCGCGTTCATGCGAGACGACGACCTCGCCGTCCGCTGTTACGCCGACGTCGAGCTCCAGCGTGTCCACGCCCATCGACAGCGCGTTGGCGAAGGCGGGCAGGGTGTTTTCCGGCACCAGCGCTCGCCCGCCGCGATGCGCCTCGATATCAAAGGCCATATCAAGAGCCTTGGCTTGTCCCGTCATGAGAACCGAGAGCAGGGTCAGGATTATCGTGGCACGTGACGGCATCGGGGATCACAGCGCTCGTGAAAACAGGAGCTTATGAAATCTTTGCGCGTTTCGTCCAGTCTCGCGGTTGACGGCGGCTGCGGAAGGCGGAAACTGCGCCTCAAAAAGCAATGATACGGGAGCCACTCACATGCGGCTTGTCTTCATCGGAGCGATGGTGGTTCTCATGGTCGGTCAGGCGGCAGCCAAGGATGTGCTTTCGGGTGCGAGTCTCTATGAAGACGTGGCGCGCTATGCCTCCTTCGGTCTGCACCGTTTCGGCTCTACCGGCGATCACGCGACCGCCGACTGGATTGCCGGCGAGATGAAACAGGCGGGTTTCGATGTCAGCTTCCAGCCCGTCGTGCTAGGCCGGCAATATGTCGTCGAGCAGGCCAGCGCCGAAGCCGTCGGCACGATTGTCGAGGCAACGCCATTCTGGTGGCCGCCGGAGGACCGGGCGAGCTTCCACCTGTCGGCGCCGCTCGCACGCGATGGCGATGTCGCCGGCAAGATCCTCTGGTTGGAGCTGCCATTCGATCGCGGCGCCTATCTGGGGCCGGCCCATCGCGCGGCCATCGCTGAAGCGGCGGCGAAGAAGCCGGCAGCGATCCTGCTGATGATCGGCAATCCCGCCGACGATCGCTTCGCTTACAACGTCACGCAGGAGGATGCGCCCTGGCCGGTGCCCGTCATCGTGGTCGGCGCCAGGTCGAAAGCGACGTTCGAGCGCGCGCTCGCCGATGGCGCGGCTGTCAGCTTCGACGTCAAGGGCCACTACGAACGCGATGTCACCGGCCGCAACGTCATCGCCGAGACCGGCGCCGGCCGCGGGCCGACCGTCGTGGTCTCCACGCCGATGACCGGCTGGTATAGCTGCGTCTGCGAGCGCGGCCCCGGCATTGCCAACTTCCTCGCGCTGGCGCGCACCGTCGCCGCCGAGAAATGGCCGGCGCATTTCGTCTTCGTCGCCACCGCCGGCCACGAGATCGGCCATGGCGGCATGGAGTTGTTCCTGAAGCACGGCGCGCCGGCGCCGAAGGACACGCTGGCGTGGATCCACTTCGGCTCGTCGAATGCGTGCTACGGCTTTGCGGAAGGTGCGCGCACCGATCGGCCCGAGGAAGAACGCTATCTCGTGCTCAGCAAATCCGCGGTTGCGCTCACCGATGAGGCCTTTGCCAAGGTCGCGGCAAAACGCCTGGTGACGGAGAAGCAGGCGGTCGGCGAGCTGCGCGACGTGCACGCGGCGGGCTACGCCAACTTCCTCGGCATGGCCGGCCGCCATCGCACCTTCCACACGCCGTCGGACGACCTCGCAGCGACCGGGCCCGAGATCCTCGAGCCGGTCGCACGCGCCTTCGTCGATGCTGCGCGAAAGATCGTGGAACGCGGCGACGCCGCGTTCAGATAGCGTCAGTTCTGATAGTAATAGCCGCGCGGCTGGTAAACCTGCCGCGGCTGCGGCTGATAATAATAGCCCTGCTGGCCGGAGCCTTGGTCGTAATAGGGACGCGGCTGCTGCTGGTAAACCTGCGCATCATAGAGCGGGCGTGTGCCGCGCGGTGCCGGATACCGTGCGCCGGTGTCGCTGCCGTCGGCCGGATAGATGTAATTGTCGTCCTGCGGCATGTAGCGGCGGGCGGGCTGCGCCGGCGGCGTCAGGTTCACGGGATCGCCCGTGGTCGCGTACTGCTCTTCGGCTGGCTGCTGCGGCGCGCGCGCAACTGCATTGTTGGTGCGGCCGCGCGGATTGCGCGCCAGCGCCACCTGCGCCGAGCCGGTCAGCGTCACCGTGGTGTTGAGCACGCCCTGCTGCTGCACCAGCGCGTAGAGCGTCGTGGCATTCTGGCGCGACAGCCGCACGCAGCCATGGGACGCCGGCGAGCCGAGACGGCCGACCGAGTCGGTGCCGTGGATGGCGTGCCCGACCTTGGTGAAGAAGATCGCGTGCGGCATCGGCGCGTCGTCGAATTCCTTGGAGTAGTGATCCTCTTCCATCCGGAAGGTGCGGAATGCGCCGTTCGGCGTTTCGCGCGAGGGGATGCCGGTCGACACCGGCCAGTGATAGCGCGCGACGCCGTCGACCGCGACGGTCATCTGCTGATTGTCCTTGTCGACGGTGATCTCGACCTTGGCCTGCGCGCTGCCTGCGCTCAAAAGCATCAGTGAGGTGAAAGCGATAAAAAATGAACGCATCTGGAAACGCATTTGAATCCTGGCCTCCGGCCTGTTCACGCTAGGCGCCGCGGCTCTCCGTCCCCGGCGTGCAATATGCCTGCAATCCGGCTTTCGTTCCAGCGGCCTGCTTGCCCATCGTTAACGCGGCGCCGGGCGTAAGCAAGGCCGCTTTGTGCCGCGCCGCGCGCGGTGGCGCTGACATTTTCGCGAGCGGTGCGCCGTTCACAACGCCGACAATTCGTCACAAAGGCGCAACCATTTGGCCCTCCGGTGCGTTGACGATCACCTGCCGCGACAGGCGGCGTTCGCCGCCATTCACCCTTTGGGATCGAAGATGAACAAAGCCCGCATCGCCGCCGCGCCGTCGCCGGCCGGTTCAGCCGTCCGCCTGGCGTTCGCAATCGCCGCCATCCTGCTCGCGCTGTTGGCGCTGCCGCAAGCCGGCCACGCCCAGGGCATCGTCCGCGGCGCCCAGGAAGGCTCGTACGAGGGCAACCGGATTGCCGGCCCCGTGGGCGGCGCGGTCGGAGGCGTCGTCGGTGCCGGTGTCGGCGGCGCCGTTGGTGCAGTCGAGGGCGTGCTCGGCATTCCCCATCGTCACTACCGTCACCGCTGCCACGGCTATTACGACGGCTATCACCGATTCCATTGTTATCGGTGATGACGCGTCAATTCTTCAGCCGATACCCCGTCCGAAAAATCCACCAGATCACGACCAGGCAGATCACCAGGAACGCCAGCGTCATACCGACGCTGACGGACATGCTGACGTCGGCGATCTCGTAAAAGCTCCAGCGGAAGCCGGAGATCAGATAGACGACCGGGTTGAGCATCGCCACCGTGCGCCAGGTGGGCGGCAGCATGTCGATAGAATAGAAGCTGCCGCCGAGGAAAGTCAGCGGCGTCACCACCAGCATCGGGATCATCTGCAGCTTCTCGAAGCCGTCGGCCCAGATGCCGATGATGAAGCCGAACAGGCTGAACGTCACCGCCGTCAGCACCAGGAAGGCCAACATCCAGACCGGATGATGGATATGCAGCGGCACGAATAATCCGGCTGTCGCGAGGATGATCAGGCCCAAAATGATCGACTTGGTCGCGGCGGCGCCGACATAGCCGAGCACGATCTCGAAATAGGAGATCGGTGCCGACAGGATCTCGTAGATCGTGCCGGTAAATTTCGGGAAGTAGATGCCGAACGAGGCGTTAGCGATGCTCTGGGTCAGCACCGAGAGCATGATCAGGCCCGGCACGATGAAGGTGCCGTAGCTGACGCCCTCGACCTGGCTGATGCGCGAGCCGATCGCGGCGCCGAACACCACGAAATAAAGTGAGGTCGAGACGACCGGCGAGACGATGCTTTGCAGCAGCGTGCGCCAGGTGCGTGCCATTTCGAACAGATAGATGGCGCGGATGGCGCGGTGGTTCATGACGTCCTCACGAGATCGACGAAGATGTCCTCGAGCGACGATTGTGTCGTGTCGAGATCGTTGAAGCGGATGCCGGCGGTGCGGAGATCGCCGAGCAGGCTGGTGATGCCGGTGCGCTCGCCCTTGGTGTCGTAATCGTAGACCAGCGTCGCGCCGGCATCGCAGAGCTCCAGCTCGTAATGCCCAAGGCTCTCCGGCAGTGCGTCGAGCTTGCCCTGCAGATGCAGCGTCAGCCGCTTCTTGCCGAGCTTCTGCATCAACGTCGCCTTGTCCTCGATCAGCACGATCTCGCCCTTGTTGATGACGCCGATGCGGTCGGCCATCTCCTCGGCTTCCTCGATGTAATGCGTGGTGAGGATGATGGTGACGCCGGACTGCTGGAGGGTGCGCACCACTTCCCACATGCCCTTGCGCAGCTCGACGTCGACGCCGGCAGTGGGCTCGTCCAGGAACAGGATCTGCGGCTCGTGCGATAGCGCTTTCGCGATCATCACGCGGCGCTTCATCCCGCCGGAGAGCGTGATGATCTTGTTGTCCTTCTTGTCCCACAGCGAGAGGTCCTTCAGCACCTTCTCGATGTGATCAGGATTCTTCGGCTTGCCGAACAGGCCGCGGGAGAAGCTCACGGTCGCCCACACGCTCTCGAAGGCGTCGGTATGCAGCTCCTGCGGCACGAGGCCGATCAGCGAGCGCGCCTTGCGGTAGGAGGTCTGGATGTTCTCGCCGCCGACGAGGACGCGGCCCTCGCTCGGATTGGCGATGCCGCAGATGATGGAGATCAGCGTGGTCTTGCCGGCGCCGTTCGGGCCGAGCAGCGCGAAGATCTCGCCCCGCTTGATGTCGAGATTGACGTTTTTGAGCGCCTTGAAGCCGGACCCATAGGTCTTCGACAGATTGGCAACGGAAATGATGGAGGACATGAGGGCCGGTAGCGCTGGGGAGGGGAGGCTGGAACCTGCCGGGAACGGCGGGTCAGCGGAGCCCTGAGATAGGGATGCCTTTGCCGGGCCGCAATTGGCGAGGGAAAAATGGTCTCAAAACAGGCCCTTCGGTGGCAGGTTTCGGACAGGTGTTGCGCGATGGTCACGGGCTGTGGCTAAGATTGCCATTCACGCGGCTCTTTGTTGCGTCTGCGAGCAGGTCATGGCTACGATTCCGGCCAATCGCAAAGCGTATTGTCCCCAGGGAAAACACCGATGAGACCGAACGGCCGTCACACCGCCGGCGCCAGCCAGTTGTCCGCCCTCCGTGTATGGGCGATCTGCCTGCTCCTGCTGTCAGCTGTTGCCATCAGCCCGACCACGGCACGGGCGGCCCCGAGCCAGGCCCAGGTCGCGACCACGCATGTCTATCTGCTCCGCGGCGTGCTCAACATCTTCTCGCTCGGCCTCGACACGATCGGCGCCCGGCTCCAGGCGCAGGGCATCCCGGTGACGGTCGCCAACTTCGTCTCGTGGTCCTCGCTCGCCGATGAAGCCGCGACCGCCTACAGGGCCGGCCGGCTCAAGACCATCGTCCTGGTCGGCCATTCCTCCGGCGCGACCGCGCTGCCGGACATGATCGCGAAGCTCAACCGGCTCGGCGTGCCCGTGAAGCTCGCGATCGGCCTCGATTCCGTGTTCAAGACCAAGCTCTCGACCGGCGCCGAGCGTTACATCAACATCTATATCGGCGACGGCCCCGGCGAGCCGGTCAAGCGTGCCGACGGTTTCCGCGGCAAGCTCGACAATGTCGACGTGCGCGGCACCGGCGTCGGCCACATCTCGATCGACAAGAACGAGGCGATCCAGCGCCGCGTCATCGCCGAGATCGACGCCGCCATCATGCGCTCGCGCGCGCCGGCAGTCCCGGTCGCCGAACCCGGCGCACCGCGGCAGGCGCGCTCGGCGGCCGCGACCGCTCCGGCACGGAACTGAGCCGTCGCATCCTCCCGCGTGATGCCGCCTAAGCGGGCGTCACGCGGACCGGCATGCTCTCCAGCCCGCGCAGGGAATTGTTGAGCCTGCGTTTCGGCTCCGCGGTGAGCTCGATGGTCTTCACGCGCCTCGCAAGCTCGCTGAAGATCAATTCGCCTTCCAGACGCGCGATCATCTGACCGACGCAGGCGTGGATGCCTGCGCCGAAGCCGACATGGCCGGTTGCGGTCCGTTCGACCTCGAAGCGATCGGCTGCGTCCCATCGGGCCGGATCGCGGTTGGCGGAGGCCATGAACAGCAGCACCTTGCGGTGTGCCGGGATCACGCCGCCGCCGCCGATCTCGACGTCGCGCGAGGTGGTGCGAAAGAACGTCTGCACCGGTGAATCGTAGCGCAGGCCTTCCTCGAAAGCGTTGCGCGCCAACTCCGGCCTGTGGCGGAGTTTTCGGTATTCATCCGGATGGGTGGCGAGCGCGAGCAGGGTGTTGCCGATGCCGTTGACGGTGGTGTCGATCCCGGCGGTGAGGAACGGCCGCACCAGATGCGTCGCCTCGTGCTCGGTGATCTCGCCGTCGTCGGCCGCCTGGTAGATCATCATGCCGAGGCTGTCGGGCCGCAACGCATCGCGTGCGCAGCAGTCCATGATCCAGCTCTGGGCGGCGAGGCCGGCCTTGCGCGATGCCGCCAGCATCTCGTTCTCGGGGCCAAAGCTGTCGAACACGAATGTGCTCCAGGCCAAGAGCTTCTCGCGGCCGTCCGGCCGGATGCCGATCGCATCGGGAAACACCTTCATCGGATAGGCTTCGGAAAGATCGGTGACGGCATCGAACGTGCCTTTGTCGATCAGCTCCGAGACTTTCTTCTCCGCCTCCTGCTGAAACGTCTCGCGCAGCTTCCTCGCGACGCCGGGAGACAGCGTGCGGCCGAGGACCCGCCGGCCCTTGTCGTGATCGGGCGGATCGATCTGGAGCGTCAGCGGCTTTGGCAGCGCAGGGTTCATCCCGTTGAGCCCGACGCCCTCGCCACTGATGAACGTCTTCCAGTCCTTCAAGGCCGGCTCGACCTCGCCATAGCCGGCCATCGCCCACACGCCGTAACGCTCCAGCGCGAACACGGGCCCGAGCGCGCGGAGCGCCTCATAGGCAGGATAGGGGTTCAACAGGAAGTCAGGTGCAAACGGGTCGACCTGACTGGAGGCGATGCCGCTCATGGTCAGCTCCGCTTCTATGGCTTGCTGAGCGGGCACTGGCCATCGCTCTCCGAGCGGAACGCGTCCTCGCCCTTGATGGTGGCGACGACCTTCAGCAGATCCCACGCCGAGGTCGATTCCTCCGGCGACTTGACCTGCAACAGGTAGAGCGGGTGGATCTTGCGACCGTCCTTGCGGATATAGCCTTTGCCGAACAGAACATCGTCGGTTGGCATCTCCTTCATCGCGGCGACGACGGTCTTGCCATCCTTGGCGCCTCCGACCTTGTCGACCGCCTTGAGATAGTGAATGACCGAGGCATAGACGCCGGCCTGCATGTCGTTCGGATAGGCTTTTGACGGAATGCGCTCGGCGAAGCGTTTGGCGAAAGCGCGCGTGCCGTCGTTCAGATCCCAGTAGAACGGGTTCATGATCTGCGCGCCTTGCGCGAATTTCAGGCCGAGGGCGGGAAGCCCGTTCATGCCGAGGATCAATCCGACCAGCTTGTGGTCCTTGGTCAGCCCGAACTCGGCGGCTTGCTTCATCGACGTGATGGTGTCGTCACCGGCATTGGCGAAGCCGACGACGTTCGCGCCCGACGCCTGGGCCTGTAGCAGGAAGGAGGCGTAATCGGCCGTTCCCAGCGGATGCCTCACGCTGCCGAGCACCTCGCCGCCGGACGCTTTCACCGCCTCCGCAGCCTGCTTTTCCAGATCGTGACCGAAGGCGTAGTCGGCGGTGATGAAGAACCATTTCTTGCCGCCCTGCTGCACGATCGCTTTGCCGAGACCGCGTCCGTAGGCATAGGTGTCGTAGGTCCAGTGCACGGTGTTCGGCGTGCACTTCTCGCCGGTCAGCAGCACCGTTCCGGCACCCGATCCGACGAACACCTTGTTCTTCTCGGCGCTCATGCCGGCCACCGCGAGCGCGATCGAGGAGTTCGGAAGGTCGAAGATCGTATCGACGCTCTCGTTCTCGTACCAGCGGCGAGCGATGCCGATCCCGATGTCGGTCTTGTTCTGGTGATCGGCTGCGACGACCTCGACCGGCTTGCCCGCGGCTTTTCCGCCGTAGTCTTCGACGGCCATTTTGGCGGCAACGACCGAGCCGATGCCCTGGTAGCTCGCGAACGGACCGGACTGGTCGTTCAGGATGCCGATCTTCACGACGTCCTGGGCAAACGCCGGCGCCGTGGCGAGCGTTGCGGCCAAAATGCACAATTTGTGCAGGAATTTGCTGTTCATTGTGTCCCTCCGATAGGCGGTCTTGGTGCCGCTGAATAATAGTTATATTTTATAGCTATTTTTGAGAGTGTCAATTCGGCCGTCCCTGGGATTGAGAATCATGAGCCCGAAGCCTCTAAGACCCGGAGCCAAATCCGCTCCGCAAAAGTCCGCTCAGCAGACGGAGAAATCCCTGGACCTGCGCGCGCTCCAGCGCACCCCCGGCTTCATGCTGCGCCTGGCGCAGCTGAAATTCTTCGAGGGTTTCTACGAGGAGTTCGCCGCCTTGGGCCTGACGCCCGCGACCTATGCGATCTTCGCCGTCATTCGTGACAACCCCGGCGTGCCGCCGAGCAGCCTCGCCAGCCTGCTGCGGCTGCGGCTGCCGAACCTGATCAAGATCCTGAACGAGCTGGAATCATCCGGCTTCATCAGGCGCAACCGCTCGAAGTCCGATCGCCGCGCCGTCGAGCTCATGCTCACGCCAAAGGGCGCAAAGCTCATTGCGGAGGGTGCAAGGCTGACGGAGCCCTATAATCGGAAGATGCTGGCGCCGCTCAGCGAGGCCGAGCAGCGCACGCTGCTCGAATTGTTGAACCGGATGCTGCCATTTTAGCCATTCGCGAGCGAGGATGAGGCCAATCGTCGCAAAGCCCGGTCGCGCCGGCAGGCGTGCGGTGGGAGATCGCGCCCGGAGGGGATGGAGGCCGGTTCCGTGCCCCAAATTCCACCCAATCGGCCGTCACTAAGCCCGCGAGGGAGGTGATCGCCTCCCGTGGCGGGACTGCTGGACTGATGATTGATTTGAGGCGACTAGTCGCGCTGGCAGCCGTTGCGCTGCTCGTCCTGAGCCCCGGCATGGCCGCCGCCTCACCTGCCAAGTCCAAGGCTACCGCGGCCGCACCCGCCGCGCCGCCGCCTCCGCCGTTCGAGCCGTTGCCGCCGCCGAAAATCTACCTGTTCCGCGGCGCCATGGGGCCGATCTTCTCGACCGGCATGGACCGGCTCGGCGAGAAGCTGACACAAGCCGGCTTTTCCGCCGATGTTTATGAATTCACCCTCTGCCGGTTCATCGGCAGCCGCGTCATCGCCAGCTACAAGGAGAAGGCGGCGCCGATCGTGCTGATCGGTCATTCCATGGGTGGACTGTGCTCGATCGTCATCTCCGAGATGGCGGCCAAGGAGAGCATCCCGATCAGCCTCGTCATCGCCATCGATCCCGCGCATGCGACCGGCGACGTGCCGCTCAATGTCGAGCGCTTCATCAACATCTTCCTGTCCGATAGCGTGCTCGGCGGCGGCGACGTCGTCGCGGTCCCCGGCTTTCGCGGCCATTATGCGAGCTATGACCTCAAGGAAAACGCGCGCGTCTCCCACATCAACATCGAGAAGTCCGACGATATCCATCGCCAGATCGTCGAGATGGTGACGCAGTTGCCGCGCATTCCGCCGCAGACCCAGGCCGGTGCCGTGCCGCTGCGTTATCTGGTGCCTCCGGATACGCTGGTCGAATTGTGGGATAGCGGCGTGCGGGTGCCGGTGCGCCGCGGCGACACCATGGAGAGCATCGCTGCAGCCAATCGCGTGCCGCTGTGGACGCTCGCGCAGAGCAACTCGCTTGCAGAGAACGCGCAGCTTACGCCCGGCCAGACCATCATCGTGCCCCGGCATCTGACACCGCCCGAGCCTGCGGCCGCGATGGTGACGCCGCCGCCGGCTCCGGCGAAGCGGAAGTAGGGATGTTCTCCCTCTCTCCCCGCGTGCGGGCAGAGAGGGAGAGAGCTACAGGTTCGACCCGTTGATCGCGTCGATCACGGCGTCCGTCACTTCCTTCGTCGTCGCCTTGCCGCCGACATCAGGCGTCAGCACGCCCGCTGCGCAGACGCGCTCGACCGCCGCCATCAGCCTTGAGGCAGCATCCTGCTCACCGAGATGTTCGAGCATCTGCGCACCGGTCCAGAAGGTCGCGACGGGGTTGGCGATACCCTTGCCGGTGATGTCGAAGGCCGAGCCGTGGATCGGCTCGAACATCGAGGGGAAGCGGCGCTGCGGATCGATGTTGCCGGTCGGCGCCACACCCAGGCTGCCGGCCAGCGCGCCGGCGAGATCGGACAGGATGTCGGCATGGAGATTGGTCGCGACGATGGTGTCGAGGCTCTTCGGATGCAGCGTCATGCGCACCGTCATGGCATCGACCAGCATCTTGTCCCAGGTCACATCGGGGTATTCGCCGGCGACCTCGGCCGCGATCTCGTCCCACATCACCATGCCGTGGCGCTGCGCGTTCGACTTGGTCACGACGGTCAGGAATTTACGCGGGCGCGATTGTGCGAGCTGGAACGCATAGCGCATGATCCTGGTGACGCCGACGCGGGTAAAGACCGCGACTTCGGTGCCGACCTCTTCCGGCAGGCCCTTGTGGGCGCGGCCGCCCATGCCGGCATATTCGCCTTCCGAGTTCTCGCGCACGATCACCCAGTCGAGATCGCCGACACCGACATTGCGCAGCGGCGAGGCGACGCCGGGCAGGATCTTCGTGGGGCGCACATTGGCGTATTGGTCAAAGCCCTGGCAGATCGGGAGCCGCAGGCCCCACAGTGTGATGTGGTCGGGCACATCGGGCGCGCCGACCGCACCGAAATAGATCGCGTCGAACTTCTTCAGCTCGGTGAGGCCGTCCGCCGGCATCATCACGCCGTGCTTCTTGTAATAGTCCGAGCCCCAGTCGAACGTCCTGACGTTGAAGGCAAGATCGCCGCTGCGTTTGGCCAGCGCCTCCAGCACGCGGACGCCGGCCGAGATCACCTCGGGGCCGATGCCGTCGGCGGGAATGGCCGCGATCGAATGGGTGCGCATGAGAATGCTCCGTTTGGGATGTCAGTGGGTTTGCGGGACGGGTTCGACGGGCGCGATTTTCACCCGTGACAATAGCAAAGTGAGGGCCGCGGAGAGAACGAGCAGGCCGGAAACGAAGTAAAGCCCGCCGACGAAGCTGCCGGTCTGGTCCTTGATCCAGCCGATCATGGCGGGGCCGACGAAGCCGCCGAGATTGCCGATCGAGTTGATGGTGGCGATGCCGGCCGCGGCGGCGGGGCCGGACAGGAACAGCGTCGGCATGCTCCAGAGCGGCGGCTTGGCAGAGGAGATGCCGATATTGACGAGAGCGAGCGCGAGCAGCACCGCGACCACGCCGGTCGCAAGTCCGGCATAGGCAAGGCCCGCGGCAGCGATCAGGCAGGCCCACACCACGTGCCAAGTGCGCTCGCCGGTGCGATCCGAATGCCGCGCCCACAGGATCATGGCGATGACGGCGGCCGTTGCCGGCAGCGCATTGAGGAAGCCAACCTGGAGCGAGGACAGGCCGAACTGCTTGATGATTTGCGGCGCCCAGACGCCGAGCGTGTAGAGCCCGGCCGAGGTGCCGAAATAGATCAGCGACAGTGCCAGCACGCGCGGATCGGCAAGCCCGCGCCAGATGCTGTGGCTCGCGGTCGCGGCCTTGCTGGTGGTCTCCAAGTTCATGGTCTCGACCAGCCAGCGCCGCTCGTCCTCGGCAAGCCATTTCGCTTTCTCGGGACGGTCGGTCAGAAAGCCGAGCACGACGAAGCCGAGCACCACGGCCGGGAGCGCCTCCAGCACGAACAGCCATTGCCAGCCCTTGAAGCCAAGCAGGCCATCCAACTCCAGCAGTGCGCCTGAGATCGGCGATCCCAGCACGGTCGAGAGCGGGGCGGCGGCCATGAACAGTGCGGTCACCGCGGCGCGCTGGCGCGCCGGGAACCAGTAGGAGAGATAGAGGATGATGCCCGGGAAGAAACCGGCTTCGGCGACACCGAGCAGGAAGCGAAGGATGTAGAAACTGGTTGCGCCCTGCACGAAGGCCATCGCGGCCGAGACGAGGCCCCAGGTGATCATGACCCGCGCGATCCAGATCCGCGCACCGATCTTGTGCAGGATGATGTTCGAGGGCACCTCGAACAGGAAATAGCCCCAGAAGAAAATGCCGGCGCCGAAGCCGTAGACCGCGGGCGACAGGCCGATATCTTTGTTCATCGTCAGCGAAGCGAAGCCGATGTTGACGCGGTCGATGAAGGCCACGAAGTACAGCAGCATGATGAAGGGAACGATGCGCCAAGTGATCTTGCGCAGCACGCGCGTCTGAATCTCGCTTGTCATCCTTGCCTCCCTCGAGTTCCGGTTGTTGTTGTGAGGCGGACCGAAAGGTCCACGCCGGCCATGAGCCTAGGTTGGGGGAGGAGGCATACTCAATCGGCGCTGGTTTATACAAAAAAATGATATAATCAGGTCGGTGCGAGACGAGAGGACGGTATATGGAATTGCATCAGTTGCGATGCTTCGTGGCGACGGCCGAGCAGCTGCATTTCGGCCGCGCGGCGCAGCAGCTCCAGATGCTGCCTTCCGCGCTGGGCCGCCAGATCAGGCTGCTGGAGGAGGATCTGGGCACGCGGCTGTTCGCGCGGACGACGCGTGCGGTGTCGCTCACCGAGGACGGCGCAACCCTGCTGCGTGATGCCCGCGCCATCCTTGCCCGGGTCGAGGCGGTCGAGAGCAATCTGCGCAACCGCTCCCGGGCGGGGACCGCGCGGCGGCTCCGGATCGGCGCCATCGACAGCGCAGCCGCCGGGCTGCTGCCGACGCTCTTGCGCGATTTACGCGCCAAGCATCCTGACATCGGGGTGCAGCTGCTCGAGGACAAGACCGTCCGGCTGCTGCCGAAGATCCTGACCGGCGCGCTCGATCTCGCCTTCGTTCGCCCGCCCGATCGTGCGGACAAGCGGCTCGAATTCCGCGATCTGCTCCAGGAGACCGCGATCGTGGCGTTCCCGCAGCGGCACGCGCTGGCCGCGCGCAAGTGGGTCACGCTGGCCGACATCGCCGACGAGGCGATGCTGGTGCCGGACCGCCGCTCGCGGCCGCACAGCCATGATCTCACGATCAAGCTGTTCGAGCAGGCAGGCCTGACGCCGCGCATCGTGCAGGTTGCCGACGAGAAGCAGACCATCATCAACCTGGTGGCCACGAAGCTCGGGGTTGCGATCGTGCCGCGCTGGACGGCGCGGATGGCGGTCACGGGCGTGCGCTTCGTGCCGTTGCGGCCAAGGCAGAGCGGGCCGGTCGGCCGGCTGCCGCTCGCCGCCGCGTGGCTGCGCGGCTCGCGCGATCCGGCCCGCGATGCCATGCTGGCGGTGCTCGAGGCGCGGCTGCGCAGCTATGCGCGTGAGGCGTGAGGCGCTATGACGGAAGCCCGGGAAAGGTGAGTGCGATGACTGAACAGAGAGCTTCGAGCGAGTTGCGGGTCGCCATTGCCGGGCTGGGCTCTATCGGCACGAAGATCGCGACCGCGCTCGATCAGGGCATCGAGGGGCTGGCGTTGTCGGCCGTGGCCGTGCGCGATCCCGCCAAGCATCAGACCTTCATCGGCGGTCTGCGTCATCCGCCAAAGATCCTGCCGATCGATCAGCTCGGCGAGGTCGCCGATATCGTGGTCGAGTGCGCACCGAGCAGCCAGTTGCGCGCTATCGTCGAGCCTGCGGTGAAGCGCGGCAAGGCGGCGGTCGTCGTCAGCGTCGGCGGATTGCTCGACAATTTCGATCTCATCGATCTCGCGCGTGCCAATGGCGGCCGCATCATTGTGCCGACCGGCGCGCTGATCGGGCTCGATGCCGACAACGCCGCTGCAATCGGCACCATTCATTCCGTGAAGATGGTGACACGCAAGCCGATCGACGGGTTGAAGGGCGCGCCCTTCATCGTTCAGAACAAGATCGACATCGACAATCTGCGCGAGCCGCTGAAACTGTTCGAGGGCAGCGCGCGCGAGGCGGCGAAGGGCTTTCCGGCGAACGTCAATGTCGCCGTTGCGTTGTCGCTGGCGGGCATCGGGCCTGATCGTACCCAGATCCAGGTCTGGGCCGACCCGACCGTGACGCGCAACGTTCACCGCATCGAGGTCGAGGCGGATTCGGCGCGGTTCTCGATGGGCATCGAGAACATCCCGTCCGAGAATCCCAAGACCGGTTTGATCACCGCGCTGTCCGTGATCGCGCTGCTGAAGAAGCAGCGCGCCACGCTTTGCGTGGGGACGTAACCTTTACGCCCCCGTCACGCGCCAGATCACGTTGCCGACGTCGTCGGCCATCAGCAGCGATTTCTTGTCGGGGCCGATCACGACGCCGACCGGGCGGCCGTAGGATTCCTTCTCGTCGGGGGACAGGAAGCCCGACAGGATGTCGCGACCGGGGCCGGACGGCTTGCCGTTCTCGAACGGGATGAACACCAGCTTGTAGCCGGACAGCTTGCTGCGATTCCACGAGCCGTGCTGGCCGATGACCATGCCGTCGGGGAAGCCTGGCAGCGTGCCCGCGGGCATCCAGCACAGGCCGAGCGAGGCGGTGTGGCCGCCGAGCGCGTAGTCCGGTTGAATCGCCCTAGCGACCATCGCAGGATCCTGGGGCACGCGGTCGTCCACCGTCTTGCCCCAATAGCAATAGGGCCAGCCGTAGAAGCCGCCGTCGCGCACCGACGTCAGATAATCCGGCGGTGTTTCGTCGCCGAGCCCGTCGCGCTCGTTGACGACGGTCCAGAGCACGCCCGTATTCGGCTCCCACGCAAGCCCGACCGGGTTGCGCAGGCCCGCGCCGAAAATGCGGTGCGTGCCGGCAACGAGATCGAGCTCGTAGACCGCGGCGCGGCCTTCCTCGACCTCCATGCCCATCTCGGCGATGTTGCTGAGCGAGCCGACGCCGGCATAGAGCTTCTTGCCGTCGGGGCTTGCCAAAAGACTGCGGGTCCAGTGTCCGCTTGGCTTGAACGTCGTGAGCCGCTTGCCCGGCGCAGTGATGCGGTCGGCATTGGTGACGTAAGGGAAAGCCATCACGCCGTCGGTATTGCCGACATAGAAGGTGTCGCCGACCAGCGCCATGCCGAATGGCTGGCTGAGATTTTCCATGAACGCGCCACGCACATCGGCGACGCCGTCGCCGTCCTTGTCACGCAGCAGCGTGATGCGGTCGGCGGACACGCCGAGCGCCGCGGCGCGCCGCATCGTTGCCTGCATCGCGTAGTGAAACACGCTGCGCGGCGCGCCTGCGATCTGCGTCGCTTCCGCGATCAGCACGTCGCCATTGGGCAGCACCTCGATCCAGCGCGGATGGTCGAGCCCGGTCGCAAACGCATTGACCTTGAGCCCGGGTGCGACCGTCGGCTTCTGGCCCTCGCTCCAGCCGCGCGCGGTCGGCATCTTCAAGGTCGGGATCGCGCCTTGCGGCTTCGCCTCGGGAATGGCGGGCTTCTCTCCCCAGGCCGGCGCAGGCACGGTGCCCGACAGCTTCCGCCATTGCAGTGCGATGCCGCCGAGGAGCGCAACGAACTGCGCAAAGATGCTGGAAAAGGTCATGAGAGGGCCCCTGATTGCGCGCGCATCCAACTGGCTGACGGGGCAGACGTCAACCTGTGCGGGGTGCCCGCCGGGCCTATTCCCGTGGAATGGCAGCCGATCGATTTTGCATGGGACGAACGCCGATGGCCTTTGCCCGGAGATCAGCGAGGGATTTGACGCTCCAGCCGCCGTGCCGCGCGAAAATCGTCGAGGTGATGCATGTTCGGCACCAGCGCGGCCTCCTTGGACAGGAGATGATAGACCCGCGCCACTGTGCGCTGCTTCTGCTTCGGCCGCCCACGCGGCAGCGCCCGCGCCTTGCGGACGGCGGCGATCGCATGCTCGCGAAAATAATCGTAGGCGTCCGACATGGCTCGATGCTCGCGCAGGTGGCAGCTGTCGAGGGGTAACGGGATTGGGGAGGCGCGGTTCCTAGATGGGTCAGATCGTGCGCTCGTGCCCCGGACGCAGCGCAGTGCGCCTTCGCGGTGCGCTGCAGAGCCGGGGCCCATCTCACCGCGCACTGTGTCGCTATCTGGGTCCCGGCTCTGCGCAGCAGCGTTGCACGCTGCAGCGCGTCCGGGACACGAGAGCGGCGCGAGCTGCTAAGCCCTCACCGCGGCGACAGGAACGGGATGATCATCGGCACGCGGCGGCAATAGGCGCCGTAGGCGTCTTCGCCGAGCTCCTTGGACAGGAACACCTCTTCCATTCGGCCCTTTTGCCACATGCCGAGCGAGATCAGGATCGCGCCGAGGATCGTCGTTACGAGGCCGATTGCGATGCCGGTGACGAGCATGCCGAAGATCAAGCCGGTGTAGATCGGGTGACGCACGATGCCGTAGGGGCCGGTGTCGATAACGCGGTGATCTTCTTTCTGGGTGATGGTGTTCGACCAGAATTTTCCGAGATGCAGCCGGCCCCACCATGCGAAAGCGATGCCGGCGGCCGAGAGGACCGCGGCGATGTAGATGCCGGTATTGCCGAGCACCCAAAGCGGCTTCCAGCCCAGGAGCTGTGCAACCCACGGGGTGTACAGGATGCCGCCGACCAGGATCGGCAGACGATAGCGCTGCGACTCCAGCGTCATGACCTGCTTCTTGGTCCGCCCCTGCCAGAACGAGGCGCCGACCCAGCTGGCGAGAAAGGCGAGCCAGACCAGGGCCAGAAGTTCGGTCGGCCAGGCCGTGGTCCAGCCACCCCAGGCGACGGAGAGAAGCTTGCTGAAATCGAAGGACATGAAGGTTCTTTGCGTTGGGCGGCGGCTTTAGCTCGCGCGCGAGGAGAGCGCGTGATGCTTGATGGCGCCGGAGGGCTGCTGGCCGTTGCGGGCGAGCAGATGGGTGATGGTTTCGCGCAGCACCGGCTCGATCGGACGCGGCGCGTAGCCGAGCTCGGTGCGCGCCTTGCCGATCGAGAGGTCGCTCGCGGCGAGCGCAATGCGCACGCCCTCGGCGGTGCCGTTGGGCGGCCGGCGCGTGACACGATCGGCGAGGTATTCGAGCATGATGCCGGAGAGCTCGGCGATCTTGCCGGGCACGACGACCGGGAACTGCCGGCGGCCGCTCATCGCCGACATCATCCGCAGGATGTTGCCGAGCGGGACGCAGTCGCCGCCGAGGATGTAGCGCTGGCCGGTGCGGCCGCGCTCCATGGTCAGCACGAGGCCCATGGCAACGTCGCGGACATCGACGAGGTTGACCAGGAAGTTGAGATGCGGCTGCACCTTCTTCTGGAGGAAGTACCACAGCATCGCCGTCGGCGGTGTCAGATTGTGGTCGGCCGCACCGATCGGCATGGTCGGCGTGCCGATCACGAGCGGAAAGCCGCTGGCCGCGGCCTTCGCGGCATGATGCTCGGCGAGCGACTTCGAGCGCGTATAGGCACCCGGCATCGCGTCGGCCGGCTGCAGCGCCTCTTCGGCGGCAGCGCCTTTGAGGTCGGAATAGGGGAACAGGATCGATTCCGTCGAGCAGTGCAGGAAGCGCGAGACGCCGCGCTTCATTGCGGCCGCGAGCATGATTTCGGTGCCGCCACAGTTGACGTCGTGAAAGTCCTGCTTGTTGGCGACCCACATGCCGGGCAGGCCGGCGAGGTGATAGACCTGATCGACCCCGGCAATCGCAGTATCGACCGCGGCGCCATCGAGCACCGAGCCGTGGACGAATTCAACATCCGCGTTCGCCGCGGCAGGCGCGCGGACATCGAGAACGCGCACCCGCTGCCCACGGGCGCGGAGCGCTTCGACGAGGTGATGTCCGATGAAGCCACTGCCACCGGTAACCAGTACGAGAGCCATGCAGAAGGTTGCTGTTTCGCGTCTAGAGCTATCGGGTTGAAAGGGAATTGGTCGGAAGAGGCGCCAGAATCGCGGCAAGGTCGCGACGGAAGCCCAATGCAATGAATAATTTTGCCATCACGAACATCGGTCCAAGCAAAAGATGCGAAGGAAAAGTGAACAACGAGGCTTCGCGGCCCTCAAAAACCTTGTGGCCGATGGCCTGCGCGGCGAGGCCGAGCGCCACCAGCGCGGCGAAAATCGCCCACATCGTCGCGGTGCTGACTTGCGCCGCAACGGTCGTCGCAACCGAAAACAGCACGATCGAGACGACCAGAATGCCGATCCCGAGCGCCACATCGAGCAGCAGCCAATACATCAGGACCGGCAAGGCCAGGATCACGGCGAGGCTGACATCGAAACCGAACAGCGGAAGCCTGACCAGCGTCAGCGGCATCACGGCGCCTGTGAACAACAGGAGAATACCGACCACATGCATCGCCGTGTTCCGTGGGTCGCGATGGTACTCGACATAAACGGCAAGTTGGCGCTGAAAATAGCCACCCATTTCGGTCTCATGCAGCACGGGGTCGGGGAAGGGCGAACAGAGGCTATAGCACTGGACCGGGCGGTGCACAAACCGGCGCTTTTGTCGCGTGAAACCGTATTTGTGCGCCCCGGACAGGTTACAAAACGATCGGGACTTCAAGGGGTTCCGTCGGATGCGAAGCTGCGTTCGCTCAGCGCTTCTTGGCGGGCTTTTTCGCCGCAGGCGCAGACGCCGCAGCCGGATGCGCAGGCGCGTCCTCGGGTACCTTGGCGTAGGTCAGGATTTGCAACTGGCCGTTGACGGTCGAGGTCGGCTTGGCCCGGTCGAGAAATTGCTCCTCGCCGAGGCCGATCGGATGCAGCCGCTTGGTCGAGATCTTGAACGTGTTCACCAGCACGTCGCGGATCGCGTCGGCGCGGCGCTGGCTCAGGATCGCGTTGGTCTCGCGCGTCTTCGAGTTGGATTCGACGTGGCCGACGATCAGGAACGTGTAGGGCAGCAGCGAGGAATGAACCAGCGCGTCCGCGATGCGGCCGACGGTCTGGTAGGAGGTCGGCTGGATGATCGGCGTGTCGGCATCGAACTGGATCTGCGCGTTGAAGGCCGGCAGCTTGGCGAGGTCAGGCGCGATCGGCGGCCGGTTCACCGGACCCGGATCGTTCTTGATCCTGGCCTTGGCGCGCTCCATCACCTGCTGCTTCAGCGCGGGAAAGTCGACCTCGGCGGCCTCTTCGAAATGGTTGAGCTTGCTGACGATGTCGTCGCGGGTCGGTGCCGCCGTCTGGGCGACGGCAGTGCTCGCGAGCAAAGCGAGACCGAGCGCGACTGCAGTTCCGGCAATGAAAAGCCTGCTCGCGCGCATCAGCGGTACCCCGCGTCGTCGACGGCTTTCAGGCAGTTGTTGCTGATGCCCTTGGGCGTCGAAACCAGGCAGGGGATCGACTTGCTGGTCTCCTTGGTCGAGCCGCCGCAGACCTTGACGATCTCGCGCTGGCAGGCGTTCGCCACCGTGACACGCGCGGCGACGCGCTTCTGGATGGCGTCGAACGCGCCGAGATAGTCGCTCGCGCACTGCTGGGACAGCACGTCGCGATTGCGCGACAGGCACTCCTTCAGGCGGGTCGAATCCGGGTTGACGCCGCGGCAATTGGCGACGATTTCCGCACCGCAACTCTTGGCCAGCAGCCCGATCGAATCGCCAAAGCTCATGGTCTCCGCCGCCGCAAGCGACGGCATCCCCAATGCCAGCAAGATCAGTGTGATGGAGCCCCGGACCATGGCTGCATCTGATACGGGGAAGTTCGGGCGGGTCAAGGGCTGTTCGGACGAGAACTGTCGAAGGCCCGGCGAGTGCGGCGAACAGTCCTCACTCGTCGGCGTCTTCACGGGGCGGCCATTCGATCAGGGCGACCGTGTGTTTCCTGAGGTCGTCGGCGAACTCAGGCTCGGCCTTGAGCTCGTCCAATGTTCTGGGCGGAGGAAGCTGCCGGCCGTCCGCGATCAGCTCCTGCGCATAGAAGGCGAGTGCCTCGGGTGCACTCTCCAGGGCCTCGTCGACGTCATCACCGCCGGAAATGCAGCCGGGCAGGTCGGGAAACCATAGGCTGACAGTGTCGGGATCGGTGTCTTCGATGATGGCAACATACGGAGCCATATCGGGCGCTCACGCCCGCTGCACAAAGCTGTCCACGACCTTCTTCTCGCCGGCCTTGTCGAAGGCGATGGTGAGCTTGTTGCCGTCGATCTTGGTGACGCGGCCGTAGCCGAATTTCTGGTGGAAGACGCGATCGGACAACGAGAATTCCGAGGTGGTGCCGGTCGATTTGGCGACCAGCTCGCCCTCGATCGTCAGGGGACCGCGGCGGCGTGAGGAGAAGCTGCCGAAGTCGGGGCCTGATGACGAGGAGGATGAGAACGACGAGGCCTGTTCCTCGAAGCCACCGCCACCGCCGCCGGTACGGCCGCCGCCCCGGTTGCGGTTGGCCTGGGCACGCTGCCAGCCCGGCGTCGAATAGGTGGAGCCGAACGCCTCCATGTCGTCGAAGCGCGAGGCGCCGTAGCCGCCGGTGCCGCCCCAGGCCGAGCCGCCCTTGGATTCGGTGATCTCGACATTGGCCGCCGGCAATTCGTCGAGGAAGCGCGACGGGATCGTGGTCGACCAGGTGCCGTGGATCCGGCGGTTGGTGGCGAAATAGATCATCGCGCGGCGGCGGGCGCGGGTCAGGCCGACATGGCCGAGCCGACGCTCCTCTTCGAGGCCGGCGCGGCCCTGTTCGTCCAGCGTGCGCTGGCTCGGGAACAGGCCTTCCTCCCAGCCCGGCAGGAACACGTTGTCGAATTCGAGCCCCTTGGCCGAGTGCAACGTCATCAGCGACACCGCGTCTTCGTCGGCGCCGCTGTCGCGGTCCATCACCAGCGAGATGTGTTCGAGGAACCCTTGCAGGTTCTCGAATTCCTCCATCGAGCGCACCAGCTCCTTCAGGTTTTCGAGCCGGCCCGCGGCGTCCGCCGAGCGGTCCTTCTGCCACATCTCGGTATAGCCGCTCTCGTCGAGCACGATCTGGGCGAGGTCGGTGTGCGCGGTGACCTCGCGCTGGGCGCGCCAGCGGTCGAACTGGGCGACGACCTCGCGAAGCGAGCCGCGCGCCTTCGGCTTCAGCTCATCAGTCTCGACCACCGCGCGGGCCGCCTCGAACAAGGGAATGCGGCGCTTGCGGGCGTGGTCGTGCAGCATCTGCACGGTGGCGTCGCCGAGGCCCCGTTTCGGCACATTGACGATGCGCTCGAAGGCGAGGTCGTCGGCCGGCGAATTGATGACGCGCAGATAAGCCAGCGCGTCGCGGATTTCGGCGCGCTCGTAGAAGCGCGGGCCGCCGATGACGCGATAGGGCAGGCCGAGCGTGACGAAGCGGTCTTCGAACTCGCGCATCTGGTAGGAGGCGCGCACCAGGATCGCGATCTCGTTGAGCTTCTCGCCGCGGCGCTGGATCTGCTCGATCTCCTCGCCGATGCCGCGGGCTTCCTCTTCCGAATCCCACGAGCCCGTGACCGTGACCTTCTCGCCGTCCTGGTCCTCGGTGCGCAGCGTCTTGCCGAGCCGGCCTTCGTTGTGCGCGATCAGATGCGATGCGGCGGCGAGGATGTGGCCGGTCGAGCGATAGTTGCGCTCGAGGCGAATGACCTTGGCGCCGGGGAAATCGTGGTCGAAGCGCAGGATGTTGTCGACCTCGGCACCGCGCCAGCCATAGATCGACTGGTCGTCGTCGCCGACGCAGCAGATGTTTTTGGTTGGGGCATTGGGCGCAGCCGCGATCGCCGCTTGCTCGGTCATTCCGGGATGCGCCGAAGGCGCAGACCCGGAATCTAGAGCTGAGGACTCATCTCGAGATTCTCCGACGCGCAATTGCGCGTCGTAGTTCGCGTCTTCGACGCGCCCCGGAACGACGGCTTTGGTCGCCGACGGCGCCTGCGACAGCAGCCGCAGCCACAGATATTGCGCGACGTTGGTGTCCTGATATTCGTCGACCAGAATATATTTGAAACGCTGCTGGTACTGCCTGAGGATATCCGGGTGCTCGCGGAAGATGCGGATGTTCTCCAGCAACAGATCGCCGAAATCGGCCGCGTTCAGAATCTTCAGCCGCTCCTGATAGCTCGCATAGAGCTTGCCGCCTTTGCCGTTGGCGAACATGGCGGCTTCGCCGGAGGGCACCTGCGACGGCATCAGGCCGCGGTTCTTCCAGCCGTCGATCAGGCCGGCGAGCATGCGTGCCGGCCAGCGCTTGTCGTCGATGTTGTCGGCCTGCAGCAGCTGCTTCAGCAGCCGCACCTGGTCGTCGACATCGAGCACGGTGAAATTCGACTTGAGCTGCGCCAGCTCGGCATGGACGCGGAGGATGCGGCCGCCGATGGAGTGGAAGGTGCCGAGCCACGGCATGCCCTCGACGGCGTGGCCGAGCATCTGGCCGAGCCGGTGCTTCATCTCGCGCGCCGCCTTGTTGGTGAAGGTCACCGACAGGATCTCGGCGGGGCGGGCGCGGCCCTGGCTCAGGATGTGGGCGATACGCGTCGTCAGCACGCGCGTCTTGCCGGTGCCGGCGCCGGCCAGCACCAGGACCGGGCCGTCCAGCGTCTCCACGGCCTCGCGCTGCTCCGGATTGAGCCCGGACAGATATTTCGGGCCCACCGAGGCGCGCGCACGCGCGGCAATGCCGCCGGCTGCGGGCTGGTGGTCGGGGACGTTCTGGGACGTGATCTTGCTCGGCTCGGTCATGCGAATCATGGGCCCCACGATGGCACCGCGGGGTGGCGGAAGGGAGCCTTCTAACAGGGATTGGTGCCTATATGGGGCGGCGGAACGAGGTTTTCCACGTGCGGGGCACGTCAATTTGTTCCAGCGGTCCTCGCGAATTTCCACCCTGTCCGGGCCGGAACCATCGTTCCCGCCTCGAGATTGTCTGGACAGGTGGCGCGGCCAGCTGCGCCAGACGTAGACAGACATCAAGACGAGGGTTTGACCATGCTTGGCTGGGTTGTGACGTTTCTGGTTATCGCACTGATCGCCGGCATCCTGGGCTTCGGCGGCATCGCCGGCGCTTCGATCGAGATCGCCAAGATCATCTTCTTCATCGCGGTCGTTCTGTTCCTGGTCTCGGCCGTGGTCGGCCTGGCCCGCGGCCGCAACAGGGTATAGGCCGCCGGATCACGCGCTACCGCTTCGAGGGCATCGCCACGTTCCGGCCGATGCCCTCGGGGCGCGAGACCGCGCTGTGGGCCTTTGTGACCGCAGCGATGCGCTCGCTTATATCCGGCGGAAAAGGCGCAACCTTGCGCGAGCTCATGTCCATGTGAAGCGACATGTTCTCGGAAGTCGCCGACAGCCAGCCCTCGGTTGCGTGCCGCATCTCCTCGAACGTGTGCAGCCGCTTGTTGTCGGCCTCCAGCAGCCAGACCAGGATCTGCACGGGATCGCCGAGGTGGATCTCGCGCAAATAACGCACATGGCATTCGGCAGTGAAGGTCGAACCGCCTCGCTCCTTCATGTAAGTCGGCCCGATGCCGAGCTCGGCCCAGAGCTGGTCGATCGCGCGGTCGAACATCACGTTGTAATAGGCCATGTTGAGATGGCCGTTATAGTCGATCCATTGCGGCTCGATCTGCATGATCGAGGCGCGGAACGGCTCGGCTTTGGGCGCTGAGGCGGCAGTCTCCGGCATGTTTCCTTCCAGCTATGCGTCCGGTCGCTTGACTTGACCGGTTTTATATCCTTTGCCACGGTTCTTCTGTCGGGAGGAATGTCCGTGGGTACCACCATCACCAATAATCCGCCGCGGCCGGAGCCGAAAGCCCTCGCGAGCGCGCTGGAGCAGCTTGCCGCACGCTTCGGTAACCGCCTCATCACCTCGCAGGCCGTGCGCGAGCAGCATGGCCATACCACCACCTGGATCCCGAACCAGCCGCCTGATGGCGTGGTGATGGCGCAGGAGACCGCCGACATCCAGGACGTGGTGCGGATCTGCGCTAAAAATCGCGTCCCCGTCATTCCCTTCGGCACCGGCACCTCGCTCGAGGGCCAGGTCAACGCGCCGGCCGGCGGTATCTCGATCGACCTGCGCGACATGAACAAGGTGCTCGCGGTGCACGCCGAGGACCTCGACTGCGTGATCCAGCCCGGCGTCACCCGCAAGGCGCTCAACGAGCATCTACGCGACCAGGGCCTGTTCTTCCCGATCGATCCCGGCGCGGATGCCTCGCTCGGCGGCATGGCCTCGACCCGCGCTTCCGGCACCAATGCGGTGCGCTACGGCACCATCCGCGAGAGCGTGCTGGCGCTGAAGGTGGTGCGCGGCGACGGCGAGATCATCACCACGGGCACGCGCGCCAAGAAGTCATCCGCCGGCTACGACCTCACCCATCTGTTCGTCGGCGCCGAAGGCACGCTCGGCATCATCTCGGAATTGACCATCCGCCTGCGCGGCATCCCCGAGACGATCGCGGCCGGTGCGGTGTCGTTCGAGAGCGTGCACGGGGCCTGTCAGGCCGTGATCCTGGCGATCCAGACCGGCATTCCCGTGGCGCGCATCGAGCTGCTCAACGCCGCGCAGGTGCAAGCCTGTAACGCCTATTCGAAGTTGGCGCTGCCGGAGACGCCGCTGCTCCTGATGGAATTCCACGGCAGCGAGATCGAAGTCGCCGAGCAGTCCAAGGCCTTCGGCGAGATCGCAAAGGACTGCGGCGGCGGCGAATTCTCCTGGACCACCAAGCCGGAGGACCGCACGAAACTGTGGCAGGCGCGGCACGATGCCTATTGGTCCGTGAAGGCGCTGCGGCCCGGTGATAGCATCGGCGTGGTCGCGACCGACGTCTGCGTGCCGATCTCGCGGCTCGCCGATTGCGTCAGCGAGACCGAGGAAGATCTCAAGCGGCTCAACCTGCTGTCGCCGATCGTCGGCCATGTCGGCGACGGCAATTTCCATTGCTCGCTGGTCTGCGACACCAAGGATGCCGCCGAGATGGCGCGCGGCGAAGAGTTCATGCATCGCCTGGTCGAGCGCGCGCAGGCGATGGACGGCACCTGCACCGGCGAGCACGGCATCGGCCAGGGCAAGCAGAAATACCTCCAGGCAGAGCTCGGCCCCGAGGCGCTCGATGCGATGCGGGCACTGAAGAAGGCACTCGATCCGCTCAACATCTTCAATCCCGGCAAGATTGTGCCGGAGGCGTAGGCCTTCGGCACAACAAAGCCGCCGCAAGGCCGATGCCGTCCACCGGTCGGGGCGGGAACTTTCGGCAATCCTGTCGGTTCCAATTCCCGCCAAGTTCCGATGCCTCAATGGCGCGGCTCTGCGGGAGGATGCGATGGTGCGACCGGTCATTGGAATTGCCGCGATGGCGCTTGCCTGCATGCTGGCGGGCGCGGCTATGGCCAAGGGCGGCCATGGGGGTGGACATGGGGGCGGACATGGCGGTGGCCATGGAGGCGGGCACGGCGGTGGCCATCACGGCGGCGGACATTTCCGTGGCCACGGCGGTGGACATGGGCATGCCGGCGGGCATCATCGCGGCATGCGGTTCACGTCCGGGGTCCGACGCGGCGGGCCCAACTTCGGTCAGATCCGCAATGCGGCGATCCGCCCCGCGAGCTTCCGCAACGCCCTGAACACCAGCGCATTCCGGAATGGCCGGCTGATCAGCAATCCGGCAGCGCGTACACAGATCGTGGCAGCGGCCGCATTGGCCGGCTGGAGCGGCGCAAGCAGCGGATGGTGGCAGCATGCGGGCGGCGGCTATGGCTGGGTCGGGCCGCTGTTCTGGCCGTTCGCCTATAACGACCTTTACGATTACACGATCTGGGGCGACGGGCTCGGCTTCTGGGGTTACGGTTACCCCGACATCTATGCAGGCATTTTCGGCCCCTATGGCTATGATCGCCTGTCGGCCTATCTGCCGCAGCAACCGCAGGGACGACGACGGGCGCGTAGCGCACCGCTCGATCAGCTCTGCGGCAGTGACCGCCGTGCCATCGCCGGACTACCGATCGATCAGATCGCATCCGCGGTGCAGCCGACAGATGCGCAGGGCGCCGCTCTCGATGCGCTCGGCAATGCCTCAGTCGACGCGGCAGCGCTGATCCGCACATCCTGTCCGACGCAGGCCGCAGCGACGGCGCCCGGCCGGCTCGCAGCGATGCAGCAGCGCATCGAGGCGATGCAGAAGGCTGTCGAGCTGGTCCAGCCCGCGCTCGACCAATTCTATGGCTCGCTGAACGACGAGCAGAAGGCGCGCTTCAATGCGCTGGCCGAGGATCAGCGTCGTGCGACGGCATCGAACAATGCGAGGGAAGCGTCGGTGCAGTCTTGCAATGTGACCGCCGCGTTCGATTGGCCCGGTGCTGCGATCGATGAGCGGCTTCGTCCGAGCGACACCCAGCGCGCGGCGCTCCAGGTGCTCCAGGATACAAGCGCCAAGGTCAGCGCATCGCTCAAGGCGGGCTGCGAGCCCAATGACGTGATGACACCGCCGGCACGCATGGCCACAATCCGCAAACGGCTCGATGCGATGCTGGACGGGATCAAGTCGGTGCGCGCGGCGCTCGATGATTTCTACGCCACGCTCAACGACGAGCAGAAGGCGCAGTTCGAGGCGATCGGGCCGCGCCGCACGTCCTGAACGGTGCAAGCCATAAAGGCCAGGGGTGGGGCAATGAATTGGTTCGCAAGGCGGCAGCCGGCCGACATCTGGGATGAGCCGATCCAGGGACCGATCGGCGATATCGACGCGGCGGAGCGCATTCGTAACATCTGCGAGGCTGCGAGAGCGGGCGCGGAGGCTGTCGGAGGCTCCGCACAGGCTGATAAGCGCGAACGTGAGCGCTTTGAACGTGCAGCCCGCGTCGCGATGGAAATTGCGATGAAGATCGCAGACGATCTGATGCGCGACGATGCGGTCCGCCGCATCGTCGACCTCTGCGTGAAGGCAAATGATATCAAGACGGCGCAGATCCTGTTTCGCGCGATCCAGGCGGGCTGGATCCGGGAGGCCGTCCAACACGACTATCCAGCGCTGGCGCAGTAGATCCGGCTCGCGCGTCGGGCGCGAGCCAGATCAATGTCTATGCTGGACAGTCTCAGTATCTGCGGTAGTCGCCGCGATAATGGTCGCCGCCGCGGCCGCCCATTCCAATGCCGATCCCGATACCGACGCCGATGCCTTGCATAACGGCGGCTGGCGGCGGCCCCGGGGGCGGCGCGCGCTCGTAGACCACTTCCTCAGGCGGCGGCCGGCGCTTCGGCGGTGTCTCGACCACCTTGCGCTTGGGCGGGGTGTCGTCGACGCGCTTCTTGATCACGGGCGCGACGCTCGGATTGACGGGCGTTGCCGGGCTCGACGGCGTCGAGCACGGGCAGGTCGGCGCCATCGCGACGGCGACCGGGGCAGGGCTCGCGGCGGCGGCGGCGACAGGCAGGCCGTAGTTGCGGTTCTGGACGCGGAGCAGCAGCCTGCGCGCGGTTGCCGCTAGATCGCTGTTGTCCCAGTTCGCAAGATAAGCCTCGAACGAGGCGCGGGTGTTGATCGCAGTTGCGCGTTCCCAGGCCAGCATCTGGCGTCGCCGTTCCAGCACCGTGCGCAAGCGCGGCGTGCGGGTGTCCTGAGCGTACAGCTCGATATAGGCCTGATACGCCGGCACCGTGTCGTCGGTGATGACGAGTTCATAGGCGACCATGGCCGGCTTGCCTTGCAAGTCCCTGCGCCAATCCTCGACGCTGCGCGTGCCGCTGGCGAGCGCCATCGAGGACGCGCCCGGCATGGCCGGCTGGCTGCCGCTGCTCTCGCCGAAGAACTTGAAGTCAGTCGTCAGCGAGGAGCTTTCCCAGGGGATCTGCCGTCCGTCGGTCGATTGCGCGACGGCGACGCGGATGCGCTTGAACACTTCCTCGATCGGCAAATTGGGCTGCTTGGCAACGGTCAGCGCCGCCGTGGTGTAGGGGCTGTCGATGCCGCTGCCGTCCTCGGCCTCGGCGCCGGGGGAGGTCGAGTAGGAGATGAAGGAGCCCGGCGCGCCGGCCTTGGTGTCGACGATCGCAAGCCCGTGGCCGGCGCCGCTGAGCGCCGGGAACGGATTGTTGCGACAGGCATCGAGCATGAAGATGCGCGCCCGCGTCGGCAGCGCGCCGAGCGTGTTGAGCATGTCGTTCAGCCGCACGCCCTGAAGCGGAATATCGGCCTCGCGCTTGGGATCGAGATCGACCGGCACCAGGTAGTTCTCGCCGTCGATCTGCAGGCCATGGCCGGCATAGAACACCAGTGCCACCGTGTCGGCGCCGCTGGCGCTGACCTTGCCGGCGAAATCCGAGATCGCCGCGCGCATCTCGTTCTGCGCCAGGTTGGCGGCCGTGGTGACGCTGAAGCCGGCATTGCCGAGCAGCTCCGTCATGCCCTTGGCGTCGTTGGCGGCGTTGGGCAGCTCGGGCACGGTGCGATAGGCGGATTGGCCGATCACCAGCGCGAGCCGCGCTTCGGCCGCGGCTTCCGTCGGTGTCATCAACTGTGCGAGCGCGAGAAAACCGGATGCAAGAAGCAAATTGGGAAAGGCTGGACGGCGCATGGTGTCACCTCCATCGGCAATACGTGCGATGATGTCACTTTTTCTAGGGGGCCGCCATGCGTCTGTCTGTGCACTGGATCACGCTCGGTGTGCGGCAAAATGGGGCAGAATGTCCGCCGGAGCCTGAAGGGCATCGTTCTGGGCTCATCCATGTGAATTGCGCATTGATCCATGCTCCAATTGGATCGATGCCGGGCCCACGCGAAAGCGCCCTCGCGCAGATGAGGCCACAAGCCGATCCTCGTCGCAAATCCCGGGAATCATAGTCGTTTCGGAGCGCTCACGGACTGACGGAACGCGCCGCGGGCGCGCTCTGCGGCGGCCGACCGCCACGCTTGCCTGCGCCGTCGCTTTGGCCATACAGTCCGCGCAACAGGCCACGGCAACGACCGCGGCGAACAAAAAATAATGTGGGAGAGACCGCACCATGACCATCGTGCCCGTGAACCGTCGCGCGTTCATCAAGTCATCGGCGGCGGTCACCGCCGGCCTCGTGCTCTCCCCCGCCATCATCGGCCGCGCCGAAGCGGCGACGCTCAAGCTGAAATGCTCCTCCTCGCTGCCGAACGATCCCAAGTTCGCCAACGGCCGCGTCTATTACGACAACCTCGTCAAGAATTTGAAGGGCAACGGGCTCGGTGAGCAAATCGAGGTCGCGTTCTTCCCCGACAACCAGCTCGGCCAGGAGATCGACGTCATCAACTCGGTGAAGCTCGGCGTCATCGATCTCATGGTGTCAGGCTCCTCGATCTCGGCCAATCTGGTGCCGCTGGTCGGCACCTACGATCTCGGCTTTCTGTTCTCCAGCTTCCCGCAGCAGACCAAGGCGTTCGATGCCGGCGCTGCCAAGCCGATCGAAGACGCCCTGCTCAAGGGCGGCAACATCCGCATCATCGCCTGGGCCTATAATTTCGGCTCGCGCAGCGTGCTGGCGAAGAAGCCGGTGAAAACGCCGGAAGATCTCGCCGGGCTCAAGATCAGGACGCTGCCCAACCCCGTCATCACGGAATGCCTGCGGCTGATGGGCGCCGCCGCGACGCCGCTGGCCTTCGGCGAGATCTACACGGCGTTGCAGGCCGGCGTGCTTGACGGCCTGGAGCACGATCCGCCGACGATCCTGGCCAGCAAGTTCTTCGAGACGGCGAAATTCTACGCCCTGACGCAGCATAATTTCTCGCCGCTTGCGATCTATTTCAGCGACATGACCTACAACCGCATGGACCCGAAGCTGCGCGACGGCTTTCTCGATGCCGCGAAGAAGGCCGCGGCCGACACGCGTGCCCATGGGCTTGCGGTCGAGAAGGAGGCGCTGGCGGCCTTGACCGAGAAGGGCGTGACGGTTGCCGAATGCGACCGCGAGGCCTTCAAGAAGCGGGTCGCGCCGCAGATCGAGAACTTCATCAAGACCCGTCCGGAGTCCAAGGCCGTCATCGACATCATCCGCGCGACGCAAGCCTGATGGCCAGGTCTGAGATGGTGGTGACAGCCGCCGTGCCCGTTTCGGCCGGCCGCCACGGCAGCATCGCCCTGCTGCTTCGGCTCAGCGATGCGATCGCGGCCATCCTGCTCGCCGCCGATCTCGTGGTGGTCTGCGTCTCGGTGCTGCTGCGTTTCTTCTTCAACGCGCCGGTCGAATGGTCCGACGACGTCGCACGCGGATTGATGGTCGGCTCGGCCTTCTTCGGCGCCGCGAGCGCGCTCGCGCGCGGCGAGAATGTCGGTGTCTCCTTCTTCCGCGATCTCCTGCCGCTGCGCCTGCGCGCGCTGGTCGATGCCGCCGGCGCGCTGCTGGTCGTGCTGATCTCCGGCTACGTCGCCTACAACGCCATCAAGCTGGGCTCATTGACCGCAGGCCAGACCACCGGCTCCGGCCTGCCGCTGGAGCTGACCTTCTATCCGATGGGCGTCGGCGCGCTGTTCATGACGGTGTTCGCGATCGACCATCTCTGCGCGAGGCCGCTTCCCGACATCGTCAGGGGGCTCGTTGCGATCATCGTCGTCACCGGGCTATATCTTGCCTGGGATTATCTGTCGCCATCCTCGGTGCCGTCGGCCGGCACCTTGATGCTGATCGGCTTCTTCGTGACGCTGTTCGGCGGCTTGCCGATCGGCTTTGCGCTGGCGCTCGCCGCGCTGATCTTCATCTGGGTCGAGGGCGCGCTGCCCGGCGTCATCTTCGCCCAGCAGATGGCGCGCGGCATCGACAATTTCGTGCTACTCGCGATCCCCTTCTTCATTCTCGTCGGCTACCTCATGGAAGCCAACGGCATGTCGGTGCGGTTGATCGAGCTGCTGCAGCGCGCAGTCGGGCGCATGCGCGGCGGGCTGAACGTCGTGATGGTCGCTTCCATGGTGCTGTTCTCGGGCATCTCGGGCTCGAAGATGGCCGATGTCGCCGCGGTCGGCTCGGTGCTGATCCCGGCGGCGCGCCGCTCGAAGCAGAACCCTGGTGGCGCGGTGGCGCTGCTGGCGGCGTCCGCGGTGATGGCAGAGACCATTCCGCCCTGCATCAACCTCATCATTCTGGGCTTTGTGGCCAATTTGTCGATCGGCGGCCTGTTCGTCGCCGGGCTTTTGCCGTCAGCGCTGATGGCGCTGGTGCTGATCGCGGTGTCCATCATCTTCGGCAAGCGGCCGGACAAGGTCGAGGACGTCGAGCCGCAGATGCCGGTGTCGGGACTGTGGAGCGGCGCGATCGCCTCGTTCGGCCTGATCTTCATGATCTTCTTCGGCTTCAAGAGCGGCTTTGCCACGGCGACGGAGATATCGGCCTTTGCCGTGGCCTATGCGCTCGTGGTCGGCAGCGTGGTATTCCGCGAGCTCAGCTTCAAATCGGCCGCGCACAGTTTCGTGCAGGCGGCGACGCGCGCTGGTCTCGTGCTGTTCATCGTCGCCGCCGCGCAGTCGCTCGCATTCACGCTGACCTTGCAGCAGGTGCCGCATGCGGTCGGCGATTTCATGCTCGGATTGTCGAAGACCTCAGGCGTCTGGCTGTTCATCCTGCTCGCGATCGCCGTGCTGATCGTGATGGGCTCGGTGTTGGAGGGCGCGGCCGCGCTGATCATCTTCGGGCCGCTGCTGTTGCCGGTCGCGGTGCAGCTGGGCGTCGATCCCCTGCATTTCGGCGTCGTGCTGGTCATCGCCATGGGCATCGGCCTGTTCGCGCCGCCGCTCGGGCTCGGGCTCTACGGCGCTTGCCTGATCGGCAACGTGCCGATCGAGCAGACGGTGAAGCCGATCATGGGCTATCTCGGCCTGTTGTTCCTCTGCCTGCTCGTCATCGCCTTCGTGCCATGGCTGAGCACCGCGCTGCCGCGGGCATTCGGCTACTGAAGGAGTTTTGTCGTGAAGGTTCTGCTGGCTCACACACCGGAGATGCGGCGCAATTACTATGGCGATCGCAGCCTGAGCGGCCTGCGCGCGGCCGCCGAGGTGATCCTGCACGAGAGCGACGAAACCCTGGACGCCGCCGGCCTCGTGCGCGCTGCGCAAGATGCCGACATCATCGTCGCCGATCGCATGACCGAAGGGCGCGGCGAGATCTTTGCGCAATTGCCGCGCCTGCGCGCCTTCGTCCGCTGCGCCGTCGACATCCGCAACGTCAATGTGGACGCGGCCTCGGAGGCCGGCGTGCTCGTGACCCGCGCCGGGCCCGGCTTCGTGCAGGCGGTCGCTGAGCTCGCACTCGGCTTCATGGTTGATCTCTCCCGCGGCGTCTCGCGGGCGACGGCGGACTACCAGGCCGGCCGCAAGGTCGAAGCGCGGATGGGCCGCCAGCTCGCCGGCAGCAAAATCGGCATCATCGGCTACGGCAGCATCGGCCGCTATCTCGCCGAGGTCGCAAAAGTGCTGCGCATGGAGGTGCTGGTCGCCGATCCCTTCGCAGCCGTCGGCGATACTGGGATCCGGCAGGTCGGTCTCGACGAGCTTCTCGCCGCGTCGGACTATGTCGTCTGCCTCGCGATCGCCAACGAGCAGACCGAGAATTTGATCGGCGAAGCGGCGCTGGGGCGCATGCAGAAGCACGCGGTTTTCGTCAATCTCTCGCGCGGCAATCTCGTCGACGAGGCAGCATTGGCGCGCGCGCTGCTGGAGCATCGCATCGCCGGCGCGGCGATGGATGTCGGCCGCGCGCCTGATCAGATGCCGACGCCGGAGCTGGCGAAGCTTCCCAACGTCATCGCGACGCCGCATGTCGGTGGGCTGACGCCGCAGGCGATCGAATATCAGTCGCTGGAAACGGTTCGGCAGGTGGAAGCGATCGTCAGAGGCGAGGTCCCGCCGGGTGCCGTCAACGCCGAACGCTGGACGCGGCGGCCGTGAAGCGGCTTCATAGCCGGTCCACCGCCTTGAACGTCCCGTCCTTCTGGATCACCGTCAAAAACACCTTCGGCGGCGTGTCGATCATGCGCAGGCCGACGGTGACGATGCTGCCGCTGATGTCGAAGCGGCCGACATCGTTGATGGCGCGGAGCAGGCTCGCGCGCGTCGGGTTCGGTCCGGCCTTCTCCAGCGCCGCAGCCGCGAGGCGGCCGGAGAGATAGCCTTCCAGCGACACGAAGTCCGGTGTCAGCGTCGGATCGAACGCTTTCTGCGCCGCCTGGTAGTCGGCGACGAGCTTGAGCGAGCGGTCCCATGGAAACGGCACGACTTGCGAGACGATGACGCCTTCACCCTCGGGGCCGAGTTCCTTGGCCAGCGCATTGGCGCCGACGAAGGAGACGTTGACGAAGGTCGGATGGAAGCCGCTGCGGTGAGCGAGCTTGATGAACTCTGCGCAGGGCCCATAGGTTCCGACCATCACAATGGCCTCGGGTTCGGCGCGCCTGATCACCCGCCACGCTGCGGTGACCGCGCGGGTGTTGCGCTCGAACGTGCCCTCGGCGGCAAGCTCGAGGCCGCGCTTGGCGAGCGCGCGCTTGACGCCCGTCAGACCGTCGCGGCCGAAGGAATCGTCCTGGTAGAAGATACCGATGCGAGTGAAGTGGCGATCCTCGGTGAGGTGCCTGATCCACGCCTCGGCCTCCGCGCCGTAGCTCGCGCGGATGTTGACGACGTTGGGAAGCTCGAGGTCGCGCAGGAATTCGGCGCCGCTGAACGGACCGATGAAGGGAACGTTCCTGGCGCTGGTGATCGGAATTGTCGCCATCGCGGTCGGCGTCCCCACCGCGCCGATCAGCGCGAACACCTTGTCGTCCTCGATCAGGTGCAGCGTCTGCGCCACCGAACGGTCGGGGTCGTAGCCGTCGTCGCGGCTGATGAGCTGGAGCTTGCGGCCGTGGACCCCGCCCTTGGCGTTGATCTCGGTGAATGCCGCGACGATGCCTTGCCGCATGCGCTGTCCGAGCGCGGAGGAGGGACCTTCCAGCGCGGCGGCCTGGCCGAACAGGATCGCATCCTCGCTGACGCCGGCTTCGTCGGCTCTCGCCGCAAGCATGGTCGCGGCGAGGAGCGCGACGGTCAGGACGAGGGATGTCGCTGATCGAAATCGATACATCGGGGACGTCTTGCCGAATGATGGGGGGAGCCTCGCGCAACATATTCCCGCGAGCCTGAACAGCTCGCTAACCGGCGACGTGTCGGCAGCCCGTATTACTCCGGGCAAAACCGGCAACTTGTTTCCACAATGCCGGATCATTCGGACACTTCGTTAACTAATTCACGCGTTGCGGAATGGAGGGGTTCCGAAATTGTGCAGTTCTTAACCGCGGTCTTGTTCCGATAGCGGCGCCGGCACCTCAACCAGAGGTTCGGTTCGTCGGGGACAGGGGGACGGCGGCTTCAAGATGGGCGATCGCGATCAGAACGATCAGGATCGGAGGCGTATGACCGGATGGTGGCGTGCTGCGCCGCTGCTCGGGCTGTATCGCCCTGCGCTCGTCGCGGTCGGCGTCGGTCTTCTGTTTTCGGTCGTGGGCGCGGCTGCCGTGGCGCGGTGGGAGGATCGGGTCAACAGGATCGAGTTCGAGAACGCGGCCGAAACCGAAGCGATCGTCATGCAGAACGGCATGGGCGAATACATCTCCCGGCTCGTCGCGTTGCGCACGCTGTTCGAATCGACCAACGACGAGGTCACCCGCAGCGAGTTCGAGACCTTCAGCGCCCGCCTGTTCGAGCGCCATCCCGGCATGCTGCGCATCGCCTGGCTGCCGCGCGTCAACCGCAAGGAACGCGCCGAATACGAGACCGCGGCGATCGCGGACGGCGTGTCCGGCTATCGCATCAAGTCGCTCCAGAGCGAGGGCTTTGCCACGGCGCCGCAGACCGATGAGTATTTTCCGGTGTTCTACTCGACCCAGCCGAAGACCTCGGCGGTCTACGGCATGGATTACGCCACCGTCCCGGAGCGCCGCGCGGTGCTGGAGCGGGCGCGCGACAATGACAAGGTCGTAGCCATTCGCACGCGCCTGTTCGAGCCGAAGGAGGGAGGTCGGCTGCCCGACGTCCTCGTTGCCGTTCCCGTCTACGCCAAGGGGACGTCGCGCGAGACGGTCGCGGACCGGCGCCGCAATCTGGCCGGCTTCGTGGTCGGCATCTTCGACATGCCGCTGCTGATCCAGGCCATCCGCGTGACCACCGGTGCAAGCCCCGCGGTCAGCATGAATGTTTACCCACCCTTCACGGCGCAGATCGTCAGCCTGGAGCAGATGCTGCCGGATTATTCCTCGGCGGCCACGGCGCCGCAGTCGATGCGGGATGTCGCGCGGGCGCTGCACTGGGCGGGCAGCCTCAAGATCGGCGATACCGATTGGCAGGTGCGGGCGGTTCCAACCGCGGGCGGCCCGCTGGAGACGACTTACGATCGCGCGGGCGCCGTGCTGATCGTCGGCTTGCTGCTGACGCTGTCTCTGTCGACCTATCTCATCCTCGCGAGCCGCAATTCGCGGCGGCTGTCGCTGGCGAACCGGCGAGTGCTCGAGCTCGCCCAGACCGACATCCTGACCGGACTGCCGAACCGCGCCTTCTTCCTCACCCGGCTCGACGAGATGAACAGCCAGCTGAGCGTGCGGGGCCTGCCTTTCTCGATCCTGATGCTCGACCTCGACCGCTTCAAGAACGTCAACGACTCCCTCGGTCACGGCGCCGGCGATGCGCTGCTGCGCCAGGTGGCGCAGCGGCTTAAATCCGCCGTGCGCGCCAACGACGTGCTGGCGCGCCTCGGCGGCGACGAGTTCGCCATCATCCAGGAAACCGGCGAGGATCAGCGCGCCTGCTCGACCGAGCTGGCGGCGCGGATCGCCAAGCTCTTGACCGAACCATTCCTGCTGCCCGGTCATCGCGTCGAGATCGGCACCAGCATCGGCATCGCCATCGCGCCGGATCACGGCAGCGATCAGGAGCAGCTGCTGAAGAAGGCGGACCTTGCGCTCTATCGTTCGAAATCGGCAGGCCGCAACTGCTTCACCATCTACGACGAGGCGATGTCGGCCGAGCTGGAGGCCCGCAACACGCTGGAGGGGGATCTGCGCGATGCCATCGCGCGGTGCCAGCTGGAGGTGCACTACCAGCCGTTCGTCGACGCCCTCAGCGGCGCACGGCGCGGCTTCGAGGCGCTGGTGCGCTGGCGGCATCCGACACGCGGCCTGATCCCTCCGGACCAGTTCATTTCGCTTGCGGAGGAGACCGGGCTGATCGTGCCGCTCGGCGAATTCGTGCTGCGGCGCGCCTGTGCGGATGCGGCCGGCTGGCCGTCCGGCCTCGCGGTCGCCGTCAACCTGTCGCCGATCCAGTTCAAGGAGGCCCGGCTGTTCGAGGTGATCTGCGCGGCGCTCGCCGATTCCGGCCTGCCGCCCCAGCGGCTGGAGATCGAGATCACGGAATCCGTGCTGCTGGAGCGCGGCGGCGAGAACCACGCCTTCATGCAGCGGCTGAAGCAGCTCGGCGTCGAGCTCGCGCTCGACGATTTCGGCACCGGCTATTCCTCGCTCAGCTATCTGACGGCGTTCCCGTTCGACAAGATCAAGATCGACAAGTCGTTCATCCGCAACCTCACCCAGCAGCCGCGCAGCTCCGCCATCATTTCCTCGATCGTGACACTGGCGCGTGGGCTGGACATGTCGGTCACCGCCGAGGGCGTCGAGACCCGCGAGGAGTACGAGCGGCTGAAGGCGCTCGGCGTCAATTTCGCGCAAGGCTATCTGTTCGGCCGCCCGCAGCCGATCGAGCGAATCCTGTTCGACGCGCCGGCCAAACCCTCACGGCGCGACGCCGCCTGAGATCGCCCCGACGCATCTCGCTCAAGGGGCATGCGTGAAAAGCGCTTGACCCGGACATCTCCAGATGGTCCGAAAGACCGTCCAGGGATGAAACATACAAACATGCGGCTTCCGTTCTTCTACGGCTGGGTCGTGGTCGCCGTGACCTTCGTCACCATGGCCATTGGCGTCAACGCGCGCACCGCCTTTTCACTGTTCTTTCCTCCCATCGTCTCCGAATTCGGCTGGGAGCGCGGCGTCACCGCGGGCGCCTTCTCCTTCGGCTTCGTGGTGTCGGGCGTGGTCAGCCCGCTGATCGGCCGCCTGATGGATCGCGCCGGCCCGCGCGCGGTGATGGAGCTCGGCGTCGTGCTGATGGGCGGTGGGCTGCTGCTTGCGCCACTCACCAGCGCGCCCTGGCATCTCTATGTCACCATCGGCGTCATGGTCGGCGCCGGCTCGGTGTGTCTCGGCTATTCCGGCCAGTCGCTGTTCCTGCCGAACTGGTTCATCCGCAAGCGCGGCTTCGCCATCGGCATCGCTTTCGCCGGCGTCGGCATCGGCTCGGTGACGTTGCTGCCTTGGGTGCAGCACATGATCGAGCAGACCGGCTGGCGCACCGCCTGCACCGCGATGGGCCTGCTCGTCCTGGTCGTGCTGGCGCCGGTCAATCTGCTGCTGCACAAGCGCCCGCAGGACATCGGCCTCGAGCCGGACGGCGATGCCGTCCCGGCCGCGGGCGCGGCCGAACCGATCTCCAACGTCGTCGATCCCGTCTGGGTCGGGACCGACTGGACGCTGAAACGCGCCGTCGCGACCGCGCGGTTCTGGTGGATCGCGCTCGGCTATTTCTGCGGCCTGTACATCTGGTACGCGGTGCAAGTGCACCAGACCAAGTTCCTGCTCGACATCGGCTTCAGTCCCGGTGTCGCGGTGTGGGCGCTCGGCATCGTCAGCCTGCTCGGCATTCCCGGCCAGATCCTGCTCGGCCATGTCTCCGACCGGGTCGGGCGGGAATGGGTGTGGGCGATCAGTTGCGCCGGCTTTGTGATCTGCTTTGCGGCGCTGATGGCGCTGAAGTTCCAGCCGTCGCTATGGCTGGTCTACGTGATGGTGTTCACGCAAGGCGCGCTCGGCTACGGCCTGACCTCGATCATGGGCGCCGTGGTGTTCGAGATTTTCCAGGGCAAGCACCAGGGCAGCATCTTCGGCACGATCATGCTGGCGGCGCTGGCGGGCGGTGCGGCCGGACCGTGGGTGACCGGTTTCCTCTACGATCGCACCGGTGACTACACGCTCGCCTTCGCCATCGCGATGATCGTGAGCGCCTTGTCGGCGCTCTCGATCTGGCAGGCCGCGCCGCGGAAGGTGCGGGCCGTCGCCGGCCGGCTGCACAAGCTCCAGGCTGGAACTGGCGCGGATTAGGTTCCGCACGCATCAACATACCGTCGTCGTTTTCGCCGGTCGTTAAGTATGTCGCGTCTTGGCCCCGAGGCGATGGCGCGGCAAAAACGTCTTGGACACCATCGGAGCGTTAGCGTCGGACCGCTTGCCGTATTTTCCCGATATCGCCGGGTCAAACGATGTCCGCCTTCGATTGTCTCACTGAAATTCCGGACGTGCTGCGAGCCGCGCTCGAACGCGCCGACGATGGCGTCGTCATCGTCGATCACGCCCATCGCATCACCCATTTCAACGCCGCGGCGGAGCGCATCTGGAAGCTGGCGAGCTTCGACGTGCTCGGTCGCGATGCCGAAATTCTCGCCCTCAAGGGCCTTCAGGCCGATCCGGTGGCCGATCTCCGGGACGAGATCAGTCTCGTGCGCCGTGACGGCAGCCGCATCAGAACGGCTATCGCGCTGTCTTCCGTGAAAATCGGCGGCGCCAATCATTACATCGTGTTTGCGCGTGACGTCACCATCGAAGCCGAGCGCCGCGTCAGGATCGGGCTTCTCCACGCCGTCTCCGACCAGACCAACCGGGCGGTGATCATCAGCGACACCGAGCAGAACATAGTCTACGTCAATTCCGCCTTCACGACGCTGTTCGGCTACACCAACGCAGAGGCCGAGGGTCGCCGCGCAGGCGAGCTGATTGCCGGCCGGCACACCGATCGCAAGGCCATCGCGAAGCTCATCAAGCGCCTGATGCATGGCGGTCGCCGCGGCGAAGCCGAGGTGCTGGTCTACGACAAGGACGGCGAGGAGATCTGGGTCTGCGCCCGGATCGATGCCTTCCGCGACACGAAGGGCCGGGTCAAGCACATCTTCGCGCTGCTCGAGGACATCACCGAGACCAAGCAGCTGCGCTCGCTGCAGCAGCTCATCATGGGCGCGCTCGCCGACGAGGTGCCGATCGGCGAGATCGCCGACAGGCTGTGCCGTCGCGTCGAGGAGATCGCGCCCCACGTGGTCTGCTCGTTGCTTCATGTCGATGCCGCGGGCCTGATCCATCCGCTCGGCGGCCCGAGCCTGCCCGATGATTATTCCCGCGCGCTGGACGGCGTGGCCATCGGCCCCGATGTCGGCTCCTGCGGCACCGCCGCCTTCTACGGCGAACCGGTGCTGGCGACCGATCTGGAGACCGATTCGCGCTGGCAGCCCTACAAGGCCATGCCGCTCGCGATCGGCCTGCGCGCCTGCTGGTCGACGCCGGTCAAGGCCAAGGACGGCCGGGTCATCGCGACCTTTGCTTTCTACTATCGGGAGCCCCGCGCGCCCAGCAATTGGCACCGGCGTATCGTCGAGGCCTGCGTCAATCTCGGCGCCTTCGCGATCGAGCGCAAGGAAGCGCGCGCCGAGATCGCGCGGCTCGCCTATCACGACATCCTCACCGGCCTGCCGAACCGCGCGCAGCTGCGGCACCTGATCACCACGGCGATTGATGCCTGCCCGACCGGCAGCCATGTCGCGCTGGCCTTCCTCGACGTCGATCATTTCAAGGACGTCAACGACACGCTCGGCCACGCCGCCGGCGACGAGCTCCTGATCCAGCTCGCCCAGCGCCTGCGCGAGCAGATTGGCCCCGAGGACATGCTGGGACGGCTCGGCGGCGACGAGTTCGTCATCCTGCTGCCGCAACGCAACGCCGAGAGCGCCGCGCGCGTCGCGGCCGACATCACGGAGGCGCTGGCTGCACCCTTGAAGCTTGGATCGAAGCTGATGCCGATGTCGGCCAGCATCGGCATCAGCCTCTATCCCGACCATGCCACCGACATCGACACCCTGATGCAGCAGGCCGATGCCGCCATGTACATGGCCAAGCAGGCGGGCCGCTCGACCTATCGTATCTTCAGCGCCGAGATGAACGGGCTCACCGAGCAGCGGCTGGCGCTGATTGCGGCGCTCCGCCGTGCCATCGCCGAAGGCGCGCTGACCCTCAGCTACCAGCCGCAGATCCGCAGCTGCGACGGCGCCATCCACGGCGTCGAGGCGCTGTCGCGCTGGCGTGATGCCGTGCTCGGCGACGTCTCGCCGGCAAAGTTCATCCCGCTCGCCGAGGAGTGCGGCCTGATCGAGAAGATCGGCCTGTGGTCGGTACGCGAGGCCTGCCGGCAGATGGCGAGCTGGCGCCGCGCCGGGCTCAACATCCCTTGCGTGTCGGTCAACCTGTCGCCGATCAATTTCCGCAACGTTACGCTGGCGGCGCGGCTCAAGGACATCCTCGCCGAATACGATCTGCCGGCGGACGCCTTGATGCTGGAGATCACCGAAGGCACATTCATGCAGGACGGCGTCGCCGCGCTCGAGACCATGAACGCGATTCGCGAGCTCGGCGTCGGGCTCTCGGTGGACGATTTCGGCACCGGCTATTCCAGCCTCAGCCGTCTCGCGCATCTGCCGATCCGCGAATTGAAGATCGACCGCAGTTTCATGCGCGACATCGAAAAGGACGCGGCCGCGCTTGCGATCGCCACCGCCGTGGTGCGCGTCGGTCAGGGCCTCGGCATGACCGTCGTCGCCGAGGGCGTCGAGACCGAAGGCCAGCGCAAGACCCTGGCCGAGCTCGGCTGCGACGTCGTGCAAGGCTTCCTCTACGCACCCGCACTTCCCCCCGTCGCCTTCGAGCGCTGGCTGATCGAGCACTGCGCCGAGCAGGCGAGGGCGATGCAGGGGCGGCTGGATGTTGGGCCGGCAGGCAGCGACGCCGTGAGGCGGTCGGCTTAGAGGCAGGTTCGAACACAGGGGGCGAACTCACGCATGCGGTGAGTACGCACCCCGGTTCGGCTCTAACCCGACGAGCGGTCAGTAGTCCCAGAAGGCCGGCACCCAGCGAAAGTGGTCGCCGTCGACCGCCACCCGGCCGGTGGACGGGAACGGCATGTGCGTGGCGACGAGGAGCTCTCCGTTCGCTGCCAGCTCGCGCAGAAGACGGACACGGACGCGGGCCGCCTCTTCGGGATCGTGCTCGAAGCCGTTGTGCCAGTCGGGGTGGTCGAACCCGACAGTGAACACGGCGTCGCCGGCGAATGTCAGCCGATCGCCGCCGGATGCCAGGCGGACCACGCTGTGCCCGGGGGTGTGGCCGCCGGTGCGGGTGACCACCACTCCCGGCGCGACCTCGTGCTCGTCCTCGAAGGTACGCAGCTGGTTGTGGTATTCTTTCGCGAACCGCTTGGCGGTCGCCCGAAGCGCGTCCGGGAATCCCGGCGGCATCGAGACGTGGGAGAAATCGGGCGCCTCCCAGAACGCGACCTCGGCAGCTGCCACATGGATGCGCAGGTCGGGGCGCAGCCGCTCCTTCACTTCGTCGACGAGCAGCCCGCCAATGTGGTCCATGTGCATGTGCGTCAGCACCACGTCGGTCACGGACTCAAGGTCGATACCGGCGGCTTCCAGTCGCTTGCTCAACTGGCCGGCCCGCGGCAGGTGCAAGTCCGGGTCGGATCCCAGTCCGGCGTCGACGAGGATGGTATGGTCGCCGCTACGCACCACGACCACGTTCAGCGCCCAATCGAACGCATCCGGCGGCAGGAACATGTCCTTCAGCCACGCCGCGCGGACGGCCGGGTCGGCGTTGTGGGCCAGCATCGCGCCTGGCAGCGTCAGTACGCCGTCGCTGATCACCATCACGTCGATCTCGCCGATCTTCAGCGCGTAGCGCGAAGGAACCAGCTCTTGGGGCCCCGGCCCGCCGGGGCGTGTGGTGTTGTGCAGGTTCATGTTCGTCTCCTGAGTGTTGCGGATCGTCTGGTTCATCTTGAAAGCTCCTTCGTTCTGTCTTGACGCAGTTCTGTAAGAGACCGCGCGTCGCCGGTCGGCAGTGCGACTAATGGTGATGAGGTGTCCAACACGCGGTCAGTAGTCCCACCAGGTCGGTACCCAACGAAACAGGTCGCCTGCGGCCGCGACCCGGCCGATCGACGGGAACGGCATGTGCGTGGCGACCAGCCACGCGCCCGTCTCCACCAGCTCGCGCATGAGCCGGATCCGGACGCGGGTCGCCTCCTCGGGATCGTGCTCGAAGCCGTTGTGCCATTCGGGGTGGTCGAACGAGACCGGGAATATGGCATCGCCGGCGAACATCAGCCGGTCGCCGCCGGATGCCAGGCGGACCACGCTGTGCCCGGGCGTGTGACCGCCGGTGCGACTGACGACAACGCCCGGCGCCACCTCGTGCTGCTCCTCGAAAATGCGCAGCTGGTTGCGGTATTCGTCCAGGAATTGCCTGGATGCTCGCCGAGCCAGGTCAGCGAGCGCCGGCGGCATGGCGGTGCGGGAGAAATCGGGCGCTCCCCAGAACTTGACCTCGGCCGCAGCCACGTGAATCCGCAGGTCCGGACGTAGCCGCTCCTTCACCCCGTCGACGAGCAGTCCGCCAACATGGTCGAAGTGCATGTGGGTCAGCACCACGTCGGTCACCGATCCAAGATCGATGCCGGCAGCATCGAGTCGCGAGCCTAGCTGCCCGGCGCGCGGAAAGTCCGGGTACTCCACACCGAGCCCGCTGTCGATGAGGATGGTCTGGTCGCCGCTGCGCACCACGACCTCGTTCAGCGCCCAATCGAACGCGTCCCGCGAAAGGAACATGTCGTCCAGCCAGGCCCCTCGGACGGCTGGATCTGCGTTGGTGGCCATCGACTCCGCGGGCGGTGTCAGCACGCCATCGCTGATCACCATCACGTCGATCTCGCCGACGCGGAGCGCATAACGCGACGGAACCAGTTCGTCGGACCGCGCTCTGTCGAAATGTGTGGCGTCGTGCACGTTCATGCTCGTCTCCTTCTGAGCGTGAGAGATCATTTGATTCATCTTTCAAGGCTCCTCTGTTCGCATTGATGATGGGATGTTCAGAGACTGGTGGCGCGCTCCGAGGCGGCCAAGGCGAGCGCTCGACCTTCAGGGAGATCGGTTCGGCTGATGCCGATTTCCTGCTTCGTCGTCTCGGCGATATTCGCTCCGATCATTCTCCGTGCGCTGCCTGGGCATGGTGATGGTTTACCGGATCGGATTTGCCGCTGCGCCAGAGCGATTGCCGTCGCTGTAGAGCAATTGCTGCCAATGCATGCGCTTGCGCACTCGACGGAGATCGCGATGCCAGTGCTCTGCGACTCTCCGGTCCGGCGTGACTGCGCAGCGCGCATTTGGGCGTATCGGTGCAGTCCCAGCTTGACGGTGACCAGCACCGGCACCGCGAAGACAAAGAGCAGGGCAACGGCATTGAACGCCGTGTCGAAGGCGACCACTGTCGACTGGCCGATGAGGACGCGGTCCAGCAGGCTCGTCGCAGCGCGGCCGGCCAGCGCGTCCATTCCCCTCGCGGCGAGCATTGCGGCGGTCGAGGTCAGCCGCTCGCTGACTGCGGGCACGCCGGCGGTTAGGTTGGCGCCGAGCACCGTCAAATTGCCGGCGGTGTGGTGCTCGATCAAGGTCTCCAGGCCAGCGACGCCGATGAGGCCGCCGAGCTGCCTGCTCGTGTTGAAGAGGCCGATGCCGAAGGCGCGGTTGCGTTCGTTGAGGTTGCCGAAGGCGATCAGGGTGATCGACAGGAACAGGAAGCCAAGGCCGAGGCCACGCAAGAGGATGGCGGCCATCATGTCATGGGCACCGCTTTCGCTGGTCGAACCGGACAACATCCACATCGCAACCGTGATCATCAGGATGCCAAAGGGGACCGTGGCGACGGGGGGAACGCGACGGACCTGCATGAGGAAGGCGGCCACCAGCAACGTGGCGACGAAGAACGCGCCGCTCGGCAGCAAGAGAAGACCGGCGTCGGTCGGCCTGAACGCCAGAACCGACACGGCAAAGGACGGGATCAGGAACGCGCTGCCGAACAGTGCGGCGCCCGCAACGAAGCTGACCACAAAGGCGAAGCAAAAATCCTCGCACTCGAACAAGGAGAAGTCGAGCAGGCCCTCGCCCCTGGCCAGCACCTGCCTGCCGAGGAAGGCCAGCAACGCGGCCGTCCCGCTCACAGTGAGCCAGAGGATGCCGGGCTCCTCGAACCAGGCCCATCGGCTGCCCTGGTTGAGGACGTAGGAGAAGCAGATGAGCGCGACCGAGATCAGCCCCAGGCCGACCCAGTCGAGCGGGCGGCGCTGTCGCGTGATGGGCTTCGGGTCATCCGCGATCAACAGCAGACCGGCAGCCGCCAGCGCCAAGGGAACGACGCTGAAGAAGATCCACGCCCAGGACCGGCTGTCGATCAACCAGCCTTGCAAAGCCGGGGCGAGCGTTGTGGGAGCGACCACCGATCCCATCGCAAACACGGCCTGGAGGATCGGCTGGCGGGATCGCGGATAGGCGTGAAAGAGCGTCACTTGACCCGCGACGAGCAGGATGCCGCCAGCGAGGCCCTGAATCATGCGGAGCACGATCAGCAGATCCAGCCGCGCCGTCACGATCGTCAAGCCGCACGCGGCGCCCATCACCAGGGTCGAGCCGATGATCAGGCGGCGAGAATCGACACGGTGCACCAGCAAGGGCGCGGTCATGAACCCGATCAGCTTCAGGGCGATGTATCCGATGTCGAGCCAGGCGAACTCGTCGGGCGTGACATGGACGTCGCCGATGATGTAGCCGCGCCCGAGCGACAGAACCGTGCTTGCGATCGCCTCCGTCAGCGTGGCCAGCACGATGCCCGCGACGAACAGGGCCCCCGCTGCAGATCTTGCGCGGCGCGGCGCGGTGGCGACGGTCGCCGTCATGAGCCGCTCCCTTGATCAACCTCGACGCGCGCCGACAAGCCCGGTACCAGCCGGCCGGGCAGCCGATTGCTGGTGAAGCGGATCTTCACGGGGACGCGTTGAACGACCCGAACGAAGTTGCCTGTCGCGTTGTCCGCGGGGAGCATGCTGAAGGCGGATCCGCTGCCAGGCGCAAAGCTGTCCACCACGCCGTCAAGCGCCGTGTGGCTGTAACCGTCGACGGTGATGCGCACGCGCTGGCCCGGCCGGATGTGCTCGACCTGGGTCTCCTTGAAATTCGCCACGACCCACACATCCTTGACCGGGACGATATCGAGCAGGGAGGTGCCCGGCGCGACCAGGCGGCCGATGCGGACCTGGCGGTTGCCGATGACGCCCTCGACCGGCGCACGGACGACGGTGTTGTCGAGATCGATTTGCGCGAGATCGCGTGCGGCCTGTGCCTGCGCCACCGCGGCCACGGCAGCTTCGCGCTGGCTGGCGAGGACGGCGATGCGCTGCCGCTGGGCCTCGATCGTTGCCTCCGCCGCGGAGACGGCCGCCTCGGCTTTCGACAGCGCCGCGTCGCTTTCATCGACCTGGGCCTGGCTGACGGCATTGGTGCGGATCAGTTCGCGGCGACGGTCGGACGCCTTGCGCGCCAGATTCCTCTCGGCCACGCTCGCAAGCCCTTGAGCTTCGGCCTGCCGGATCAGGGCATGCTGAAGCTGTATCTCTGCGTCGACATTGGTCAGGCGGGCCCGTGCGGCTTCGAGATTGGCGACCGCCTGGGCGAGCCGCGCGCGATGGTCCCGGTCGTCGATTCGGAACAGGACGTCACCCGCCCGCACAGCCTGGTTGTCCTGCACCTCCACTGCCGTGACGTAACCCACAACCTTTGGCGCGAGCGAGGTGACGTCGCCGCGAATATAGGCGTTGTCGGTCGAAGTCTCGCCGGATTGAGCATAGGTAAATCCCGCGGCGACGACCGCGACGGAGGTGAGACACAGCGACAGGCCGATCACCCTTTTGTTCAGATGCATCACGACAGCCTCCTGCAACGGTTATGGTCACTGTGTCCGCGTTCGTGCGCCCGGTTACTGCGCGGTCCACCCGCCATCGACCGAGATCGCGGTCCCGGTGATCTGGTCCGCCGCGGCCGAGCACAGGAAGGCGACCGTGCCGCCCAGTTGCGCGGGAGAGACGAAGTCGAGCGACGGCTGCTTTTCCGCCAATAGCTCGTGCGTCGCCTGCTTCTGACTGATGTGCTTGTCGGTGGCGATATCGCTGATCTGTTTTTCGACCAGCGGCGTGCGCACCCAGCCGGGGCAAACCGCGTTGCAGGTGACGCCGCTGCCGGCGGTCTCGAGGCCGACCACCTTGGTGAGGCCGACCAACCCGTGCTTGGCCGCGACATAGGCGGCCTTGTGCGTCGAGGCGACGAGGCCATGCGTGGAGGCGATGTTGACGATCCGTCCCCAGTGCTGCCGCTTCATCTGCGGCACTGCGATGGCAATGCCGTGGAATGCCGCCGACAGGTTGATGTCGATGATGGCCTGCCACTTGGCCGGCGGGAATTCGTCGACCGGTGCGGTGAACTGGATGCCGGCGTTGTTGACGAGGATATCGAGGTGCCCGAACTTCTCGATCGTTGCCCCGATCAGGCCGCGCACGGCTTCGCTCTTCGACATGTCGGCACCGTCATAGACCACGCGCACGCCATGCTCCCGCTCGACGCTGCTGCGGATCGTCTCGATCTCGCCTGCCTCGCCAAAACCGTTCAACACGATGTCGGAGCCGAGGCGCGCGAGCTCTTTCGCGATCCCGAGCCCGATGCCGCTGGTCGATCCGGTGACGATGGCGATCTTGCCCTTCAACATGGAATGTCCTTTCTGTAATCGTTGTCGTTTGCGCTCGTTCATGCCTGTCCCGATGCGGACATGGCATTCTTCCGGGCCGGTGGCGCTGCTGCCTGCTCAGTCGTGGCGATGGATGTCGTGGGTTACGATGCCGAGCTCGGGTGGCGGCGGGTCGAGACGACGCCGGTCGGACAGCGTGCGGCGGATGTCCTCCAGCCCGCTCTGCCAATGCCTGCGCATCGCGCTCAGCCCGAACTCGTAGTCTCTCGAGTGGCCTTCGTTGAGCTTGGTCTGATAGATCAGGTGGACGATGTTGTGGGAGCGATGGCGAGCCATATCTGCGATGGTTCTGATTTCCGGTTCCTGCTTCGCCGCCTCCGGCAATTTATCGATTGTCCGCTGGAGCGCCTGGCGTCTTCTGCATTTGCAGCACCTGGTCGGTGACGGCGCGGGTGCGGCTCGAGTACTGGATGTCTTTCTGACGACTCGACACTTCCATCATGTCGTAGGGAACGCGCCCCTTGGCCGACCAGAGGTCGATCTGGAACGTCAGCGAGTCGCGTGCGTCGCCGGAGAGCACGCGCGACAACGGCGTGTTGGAGACGACACCACCGTCCCAGTAATGCTCGCCCTCGATTTCGACGGCGGGAAATCCCGGCGGCAGTGCGCCGGACGCCATGAAATGCTTCGGCCCCAGCCGGCGCTCGGCGGTGTCGAAATAGGTCAGGTTGCCGGTGCGGACGTTGACCGCGCCGACGCTGACGCGCACGTCGCCCGAGTTCAACCGGTCGAAATCGACGAGCCGCTCCAGGGTCGCGTGCAACGGTGCCGTGTCGTAGAAGCTGGTCGCCGCATCGCCCGCGAATGGCGACCAGAGCGGCGACGGGAAGCGCGGCTTGAAGAAGCCGGGCTGGCCCTGCATCAGGGCGCGCATCGCCGCCAGGGCGTTCCGCACCGAGCTGATGTCGAATGCAAAGGGCAGGGCATTGGCCAGCCCCTCGCCGGCAGGCCACTCGATCGAGGAGGCGCAAATGGTCTCCCAGAACTCGCGCAGCCGCTCCACGCGCTCGGCCTCGGGCGAGCCCGCGATGATGGCAGCGTTGAGCGCACCGATCGAAATGCCGGCAAGCCAGTTCGGCCGGATGCCTGCCTCATGCAGGCCTTCGTAGACCCCGGCCTGATAGGCGCCGAGGGCACCGCCGCCCTGAAGGACCAGCGCGACGACATCGTAAGGCAGCGAATCGATCTGCTGCGCAGGATTGATGGGCTCCCGCATCACATTCAACATTGCCAGTACTCCCTGCATTGCGGCCGAGCCGGTCATCCGGCGATCAAGATTTCGGAAGTCGATGCGCGCCGTTGTTCGGATGCGCGCGGCGACAGATAGTCGTGCACGACGGTTCCGAGCCCGAGAGTGAGATCGGCGACGACATGCTTGGCCGACAACACTTGCAGCACCGGCAACTCGGCGACGGGTGCAAGTGCATGCGAGCAGAGGTCGAGCGCCGCCGGCCCGGTCCACGCGCCCTTCACCGTGATGTCCTCGCAATGGAAGCGCACCAGCTCGCAGATGCGCGCCGTACCGTCGACGTGCGGGATGACCTTGAGCAGGAAATTCGGGGCGGCGAGTTTCTTCGCTTCGGCAGCGGCATCGAGGGCGCGATGCTTATAGCCCATGGTGCCGGTGGCGATGCGGACCGAGCCGTAGTTCAGGGTGCCGACGAGCGTGTCGATCTCGACCGCCAGCTTCGGCTGCGCCAGCTTCTTGGGGAAGCCCCACAATTCGCGCCCGCCAGCGATCGGCGGATGATCGTTCAGGAACATCTGGTGGACGAAGCTTCCGGCCTGACCCTGGTAATTCACCGGGACGACCTGGCCGCTTTCGGTGTAGTCGCCGAAGCCGGTCGAGTCGGGCATGCGAATGAACTCGTAGTTCACGACGGGGTCGGTGATCACGAGCGGCTCGGGCACGATCCGGCGTAGCGCTTCGGGATCGGTCCGGTACTGGATGATGAAATATTCGCGGTCGACGAAGCGGTAGGGCCCGGGTGGAAAGGCGGGGTTGGTCAGCGGCATGGCGAATGCGCTGGTGCGCACGGTCTCGTGTTTCATTGTGGTCGAGCTCCAGAGTATCCAGGGGGAGGCTGCGCCTCGGCGACGATGCGCAGCCCGTTTCGTGTGAAGGGACTAGAGGAAGCCGGTCACGTCGGTCACATGCTCCGGATCGGCGGAGGCGAGCGCGGCGGCGCGCTCGGCCTTGGGCGGATAGATCCAGACGGTGTTGATCTCCCGCTTGGTCTTCTTGGCGACCTCGCCGACCATTGTCACCTCGCGCTGCCAGCCGCGCGTGAACAGCGCGCCGGCTCCACCGAGGTCGAGGCAGGTGACGTAGCCCTTCTGGTGATAGGGCCTGGTCGCGAGACCGAGCAGTTCGGCTGCGGCATTATTGCCGGCGAAGGCGCCCATGCGCGTGGCGTGCTGGCACGACATCAGCGCGTAATTGCCCTCGTCATCGCAGGCCGCACGCGCCGCGTCGCCGGCGGCGAAGACGCCCTGAACGCCTGTCACCTGCAGGCAGCGGTCGACAAGCAACCGGCCGAAACTGTCGCGCTCGGCGGGAATCTGCGTCGTCAATGGCGCGGCGCGAATGCCCGCCGCCCAGATCACTGTCTCGGTTTCGATGTGCTCGCCACTCGACAGCGTGACGCCGGATTCATCGAGCGAGGCGACCCCTGCACCGAGGCGGGCTTCCACGCCAAGCTTGCCAAGGGCTTCCTCGATGATGGGCCGGGGACCCGCGCCCATGTCGGGCGCGATCGACGTGTTGCGTTCGACGATGATGACGCGGGGCCTGGCGTTCGCGCCCAGGATGTCGCGAAGCCGCGCCGGCATTTCGGTGGCCGCCTCGATGCCGGTGAAGCCGCCGCCGGAGACGACGACCGTGTCGCGCCCGTTCGTGGCCGGCCGCTTGGCGAGGCCATGCAGATGCTTGTCGAGCGTGATCGCATCGTCCAGCGAATCGACGCTGAAGCCGTGCTCGGCAAGACCCGGGATGTTCGGGCGAAACAGTCGGCTGCCGGTGGTCACGACGAGGCGGTCGTAAGAGAGCATCTTTTTCGTGCCCTTCGCCGTGGCGATCTTCACCATGCTGGATCTGGTGTCGACCGTCTCGGCAATGCCCTGCACATAGGTAACATCGATGGCCCTGAGCACGTCGAGCAAGGGCGCCGTCAGGGTCTCGGGCTTTCGTTCATAGAGCCGCGGGCGAACCACGAGCGTCGGCTCGGGGGCAACCAGCGCGATCTCGAGCTGGTCTGGCGAGACGCCCTGGATCTCGCGCAGGCGGGCTGCGGAAAGGGCGGCGTACATGCCGGCGAAGCCGGCGCCGATGATGACTAGTCGCATGGGTTTACTCCTTGATCTCTGCGTTTCGATCTCTGCGTTTCGAAAGTCCGTGCGCGCGCCGTCGCTGCTCCGCTTGAGGCAGCGTCCGGTGATGGCACGAAGGGTTGAAGTGAACCGTCGGTGCTAAGGCGCGGCGCAGCGCGACAGCGGCGAACTCGATGGCCAGCCTTGGTGCAACGAACTTTGGCGTAACCAACCTTGACGAAAGACGACCGGCTGAGTCGTCCTCGGGCCCCAGTCCTGGTAGGGAAGACCGGAGCCATCCCGGGTCATGATGGACACCAGCGGGTAGGTCGGATGCATGGCTTGCGCCGGAATCTCGACCTGCTCGCCCGTCGCCGACGTGAAGCGAACGGCCAGCGAGAGTCCGTACAATGTTGCGGTTGCAAGGCCTCGGCGTCGCGAAGCGATCACCCGCCGGCTGATGAAGTTTTTCCAGGTCATCTTCGGTCTCCGTCGATTGGTCTGGCACGGTGATGGTCTAGCGGATCGAATCTGCCGCTGCGCCAGAGCGATTGCCGTGGTTGCATCGCGATTGCTGCTAACGCTTGTGCCTGCGCCAGTCGCTCGGGCTCTCGCCGGTCAGCTTTTTGAAGGCGACTGCGAACGCCGTCTGCGAGGAATAGCCAAGCGCAGCTGCGATCGAGACGATCGAATCGTCGGAGTCGCGCAGCATCTTCATGGCGTGCTTGAGCCGGTGCTGGCGCAGCCATGCATGCGGCGAAAGCCCGGTGCTTTTCTTGAACGTGCGGCAGAAATGGAAGCGCGACGGGCCGGCATCCGACGCCAGCGCGGCGAGTGGGAGGTCCGTCTCGACTTCGGACCGCAGGCGTTAGGATCGCGCGGTTCAGTGTCGTCGCTGACAACCCGTCGATGACGGACCGGACCGGCGGGGCTCGTTAGCGTGCGTGTCGCCTGCGCCAGTCGCTCGGCGTCTCGCCCGTCAGCTTCCTGAAGGCTGCTGCGAACGCCGTCTGCGACGAATAGCCCAGCGCCGCAGCGATCGAGACGACCGCTTCGTCGCTGTCGCGCAGCATGCTCATGGCCTGCTCGAGCCGGTGTTGGCGCAGCCAGGAGTGCGGGGAAAGGCCGGTGCTTTCCTTGAAGGCGCGGCAGAAGTGAAAGCGCGATAGTCCGGCATCGGAAGCCAGTGCATCGAGCGAGACGTCCGCATCGCTGTCCGAGCGCAACCGTTCGATCGCACGGAGCAGGATCTTCGGCGACAGCCCGCCCATGGTCGGCTGGAGCATGGTTGGCGAACCTGTGTGCGCAACCAGCAAGCGCGTGGCCAGAAGATCTGTCAGTTGATGCCGGAACAGCGTATCCAGGGCTTCATTGCCTCCCAGCGCATCTGCCGCGCTTAGGAGCAGCCGAGACGTAATGGGGTCAGGATGCGCCGTCCGCTCCAGCAGGTCGTCCGTTCCCGTGATCTCGGCTTCGCGAGCAACGCGCTTCAACGTTGCATCAGGAAGATACAGTTGAACCACGTCGACGGGCTTCGGAATGTCCCATCGGGAGCTTGATCCTTCCGGAATGACGATCACGACCCCGCGACGAAACGTACCGATCGCAACCGATTTTCCCGTCCGCCGCTCCATGCGTTGCATCACGCCGTTGTAGGCCATGATCACGTGGTGGCTCATGGGCTCGACGACGTCGTGCAACGGATCATGTTGCCAATGGGCGATCCCGGCACCGGAGGACTCCAATGCCATGCGAAGTGGTTCGGTCCCGAGCACGCGCGCCATCTCCGCCTCGGCGCGTCGCTCGGAATTCGAGCGATCGTCCGGCTGTGAGCCCGGCGCGGGTGGCAAGCCCTTGTGCGAGGGATTGCGCATGAGTGCAGTGCTCCCGGTCATTGGGTGGCTCCTCCTGATCAGCTCAAGCTTTCGATCAGCTGTCCGTATTTGTACGGGTCGGGGCGTGTTCTATGCGCTGCGAAGGTTCAGCGTATTTCCTGAAGCGGTGATGCTTTGTCCGATCCTGCTCCAAGGCGGCGCGCGCTTTCACAAACGCACGATGGGCCGGCGATGCGCTTACCGAGGCACTGAACCGGGATTGCGCGAGAGGTATCAAAACCCGTTGAAATTGCTCGTGAAAGGCGGTCTGAGGCAATAAATGCGGCGGGCCGTCACACGGCTGTCGCTCCGAGCCGCTGGTCTGGACCGTCGCTTGGCGATGTCGGATAATCGGGGGTGATTTGGCGATGGCGCCGCGCTCCCAAGTCTCCTCTCATACGAGATCACGCCCGAGATTCCCGCCATGACACAGGCAGCTGCCTTCGCGCAGAAGGTCGAACGATTTCTGCATTTGAAAGATGCGCCGCCCACGCTGGTCACGCGTTCGCTGCGCAGCGCCGAGCTCGCCGTCACCGAAACCCGGGATGACCATCCCATGCCGCGTCTTTCCGATTCGATGCCCTCGGAGGACGCCTATCTCGTCAGCCTCAAATTTCGCGATTTCGCCGAGTGCGAGTGCTGGGAGCGCGGTCGTTGCGTAACCAAGAGCGATATCCGCGCCGGCGCCACCTATCTGTACGACCTGAAACGCGATCCGTGCTACGTGATCGACAAGCCTTTCCATTCTCTGTTCTTCCATCTGCCCCGTTCGGTGTTGGACGACATGGCGAGGCAAGGCGGCGCGCCACGGATCGGCGAACTCGCCTACCAGCCCGGCGTCGGCCATGACGATATGACGATCCGCCATCTCGGCGCATCGTTCCTGGCGGCATTGCGCCAGCCTGATGAGGCCAACCAGCTCTTCATCGACCACATGATGCTCGCGCTCGCCGCGCATGTTGCGACGACCTACGGCGGATTGCGGTGCGCCGCCGAGCCGGCGCGCGGCGGCCTTGCCCCATGGCAGATCAAGCGGGCTTGCGAGAAGCTGGAATCCGATCTCCGTGGAAAGCTTTCACTGGACAAGATCGCAGCCGAGTTCGATCTCTCCGTCAGTCATTTTTCGCGTGCATTTCGCGTCTCCACCGGCCTGCCGCCGCACCAATGGCTGCTGCGCCAGCGCGTGGACACGGCCAAGCAATTGATGACGGTGCGCGACCTGTCGCTGGCGGAGATTGCGATATCGGCCGGGTTCGCCAATCAAAGCCACTTCACCCGGGTATTTTCCTCTGTGGTCGGCATCAGCCCGGGAATGTGGCGCCGCGAGGCGCAGGGCGTGCCGGAAAGCGAAACGTGATCGGGCTCAAGACGCCTTCCGCTCAACGGCGCCTTGCCTGAGAGATGGCATAGGCGGCGCGACGCGCTGCAAACATCTCGTCCGGCGGGTGGCCGATACCTTCGGCCAGATTGGCCGGATTGAACGCGGAGCCGTCGCACGCCTCGTTTGATTCTGTGCCCGTGATCACGATCGTTCCGAGGCGTACCGCTTCGCGCGCATCCTCATCGGGCCAACGGTTGGTCACGTCCATGACGGGGGCGCCGGGCTGGTCGAGCAGCGCCAGCACGCTGAACCTGACATCGCGTGCCCTGATCCGGGCTTCCAGCTCGCCGCGCAGAAAGCCGGTGAACTCGGCTGTTGCCGCATCCTCGGGCGGCCTGCCTTCCTCGCCGACCGGCGCGACCTTGAATTTGATGAACCGTGTCTCGCCCTTTGCGTTCGTCGCGGGAAAGGCGTGCACGCCCCAATAGGTCGTGCACGCAAGGCTTGCGGGCGGCGGATGCACGGCAAGGTAGCTTGCCTGGTGCAGCGTTTCGGGATTGGCGGCGGAGAATGCCTCGACCTGCGCCATGTCCTGCTTGCCGTCCGGTCCCGGCATGCGCGCCTGGAGGAATGCCAGCATCTGGTCGAGTGTTCTGGCGAAATGAACCGGCGCGCTCTGGGTGAATATCGCGGAGCGCTGCCCCTCGCTGCCGAGCCGGTAGCTGAAGCCCCGCAGCGAGCACCTGCCAGTGACCACCGCATCCGGCGTGCAGCCGTCCGCCGAGAACCGCGCAAGCACCCGGGACGGCTTGGTGAAACTGCGGGATTTGGTGATCTCCTTGGCCTGATGCGACGGGGAGTAGGTGCCGCGAACGCATTGGCCCCAGGAAAAGCTCGCCCGCGCCTTTGGCGGAAGCCCGGCAACCGCCTTCAGGGCATCGACAATAGACGTTGGCGTCGCAGCGCCGCTGGGGAACTGAGGCAGGACGAAACCCTGGGTTCGAACGATGGCACTCGTTTGTGGCGCAGGGCGGATCGAGCTTCTTTCCCAAAGCGGGCGGGCCTTGTCCGATCCTGCGACAAATCTCGCGACTCGCTTGCTCGGGGCCACCGCGATCTATGAAGACGCCCCCGTGTCCGACGCCAGCCCCGTCCTCCGCCGCAAATCCGTGATCGCGCGCAAGAAGCTATCCGCCGGCGTCGTCTCGGGCGGCGCTTCTCGGCGCGCGCGACGAACAGGATCATCTCCATGTGCAGGAGCGGCGAACGGGCGAGGGGATCTTGCCGCGTGCGGTCCATCGCTTTCAACGCCGCGATAAAGTCGTCGAGATTGTCGTGCTGGGCGAGGATGTCGAGGTTGCGCCGGATCGACTGCGTTACATGGTCCTCGAGCATGGCGATGATCAGCTCGTCCTTGCTCTTGAAGTTCGAATAGAACGCGCCGCGGGTGAAGCCGGCGCCTGCCGCTCGTCAGCAGAGGAAGCGGAGGCTTTACCAACAGCCGCCCTGCAGATCATATTCATCTCTGCCGTTCGGCACAGGCATCACGTACTGCGGCTGCTATATCGCGTCACCGAACGAAACAAGCACTAAAGCTTAGCCAGTTCTGCGGTGAGTGTCTTGGCGGCAAGGAGGTCGGACGTTTCGAAGCCTTCCGTAAACCATCCGTACGTTGAGGCAAGGAGAGCCCGCGCTTCGACAAGCCTGCCTTCGTCGCGCCAAAGCCGAGCCAGACTCATGGCCGCGCGCAGCTCGAACGACCGCGCGCTTTGCCTGCGTGCGACATCAAGTGCAGTTTGCAAATAAGCCTCGACCTCATCGGCTGGAGCTCCACGAATGCGCCGCAGTTCGCCACCGATGCATGCAATCTCTGCCTCCCAGATATGTTCGTCGTGGCACGCGGCGAGATCCTTTGCCTCTGCCAGCGCAGTAAGCCCTTTCTCGCCGTCACCGAGTCGCAAACAGGTTGATGCCAACATGCACAAGTACCGGACCTGGTACCAACTGGCTCCGAGCCCGCCGCGATCGTTCAACCCTCGGCGCATGAGCGCCAAGCCACCCTCCGCGTCGCCTTCCTGCGCCATGGCCCACCCCCGAAGGATGAGGCCGCTCAGCCGCCAGTAGTTCAAGCTGTGCTGATCGGCGAGGTCGACGATGGCGTCTGCGTGCGCACGCGCGGCCGCCACGTCCCCCATCAGCTCCGCAGGTCCCGCTCCGCCATAGACCGCGACGTGGGCGGTAAGGTTCGTCTGGTTCAGCTCCGCAGCGTACTCAAACGCCGCACGGCTTGTTCTCAGGGCCTGATCGGGGTAGCCGAGGATCCAAAGCACGATCGCCATGTAGGGCAGCGCGGAGGCCTTCGGGTCATGGACATAGTGCACAGGCGCTGGCCGATGGGCGTCCGGGTCATAGCGGCTTAAGATCGTCTCGAACTCGGCGCGGGCCGTCAGAAAGTCACCGGCGTGCATGGCTGTGAGAGCCGCCAAACGATGCGCGCCCAATTCCAGTGCCATGTCCTTGGTGCGCTCGGCGGCGAGGCGAGCCTCGGCAGCCAGGCTCTGCATGGCTCCGTAGTCGCCTCTCACGAAATGGAAAATATACTTGCCGCTAAGCGTAGCGAACAAAGCATTCGTGTCATCGAGTTCGTAACAGAGCGCATGAGCCCTGCTGAAGGCCGTGCCAAGCTGGGGGGCCGTGTAGCCATGAATGGCGATCAGCGGACCTCCAATTGCCGTCTGGAGCGCGAGTTCATGGCGATCCCGCTCCGGCCCTTCCGGACAGGCCTTGAGTGCCTCCAGCCCTCTTGAGAGATGAGTGATCGCTTCGAGATTGGCCGAACGCCCCGCGGCGTTCCGGCCGGCCTGCAGCCAATAGCCGACCGCGTTGGCCGCCAGCCCGGCCTCTGCGAGATGCAAGGCTATCGTCTCCGGCTCCATCTCCGCACGGGCAGGATAATGTTCTTTGAGAGCTGCGGCGATACGCGTGTGGATCTGCTGTCGCTTGCTCTTCAAGAGGCTCTCATGCGCGATGTCCTGGACCAGCGCATGCTTGAAGCTGTAGCCGATATCCGGAGGCACTCCACGTCGGAAGATGAGTTCCGCGTCCAGGAGCTCATTGATCGCGAGCTGGAGGGCATCTTCACCGAGCGGCGTTACTGCTTTCAAAAGGTTATGTCCAAACTCACGCCCAATGCAGGCCGCGATCTGCGCGACCTCCTTGACGGGTGCCAACCGGTCAAGACGAGCCATCAACGAATCCTGGAGCGTTGTCGGAATCGCCAGCGGGGGCAACGGGCCTATCAGCTCATAGCGGCTCCCCCGATCCCTGAGCAGCCCGGATTCGAGGACGGTCTTGGTGAGCTCCTCGACGAACAAGGGCACACCGTCCGTCTTGGCCAGGATCTGATCGAGCACCTCCTGCGGAAGCAGTTTGCCGCCGGTGATCCGGTCGACCACGGCAGTACCTTGCCTGCGCCCCAGCCGGCTCAAAAAGAGTGCCGCCACGTGTCCATGCGCCGTCCAGCGCGGGACGAATTCCGGTCGGAAAGTAACGATCATCAGGATCGAGTGCCGCTGCACCTCGTCAACAGCCCGATCAATGAGTTCGAGCGTGGTGGGATCGGCCCAGTGGACGTCCTCGTAAATGGCAAGAACCGGTTGCTTTGCCGCCAAGCCCTTTATCTGCTCCAACAGAGCCTGGAACGTTCGCTCCTTCTTTTGGTGTGGACTAAGCTCCAGCGGAGAGTAGCGCTCGCCCGTCGGGATGGCCAACAGGTCCGCGAGAACCGGCGCGCTCGCACGCACGTCGTCTGTCGCAAGTGTGAGCATCGCCTCGAGGTTATCGAGCTGTTCTTTGGAAGGGTCCTCTCGCCGTATTCTCGCTGCACGTTCAAGGAGCCCAACGATCGGATAAAGGGCGCTGTTGGTATGGAATGGCGAACAGAAATGGCTCAGCCGTGTGTGCGGCACGCCTGCGAGCCGGTCGCGCAGCGCGCGCACTAGGTGGGATTTGCCGATGCCGGGTTCGCCGCCGAGCAGGACGATCTGTCCCTCTCGCCCGTTCGCCTGTTCCCAGCGGTCCAACAGAAGTGCGAGTTCCTGGTCGCGCCCGACCAGCGCGGTCGTCGACATCCCGTGCTGGGCGTCAAATCGACTCTCGGCCGCGCCCTCACCCATGACGAGCCACGCCTGCACCGGTCCAGGGAAACCCTTGAGAGGCACCGTCCCCAGGTCGTGGTATATGAAGGCGTCTCCGATAAGGCGGCGCGTTGAATCGGCGATGACAACGCCGCCGGGTTCGGCGAGCCCTTGCAGGCGGGCGGCCAGATTTGGTGTCTCTCCAATGACCGACCGCTCGCGCGCTTCTCCCTCGCCAATCAGTTCGCCGACGACAACGAGACCCGTCGCGATGCCAACGCGAGCGGCGAGTGCCGCACCAGTCGGCTCGGTAAGGGCCGCGACCGCCTTGGATATCCGAAGCCCGGCGCGAACTGCACGCTCCGCCTCATCTTCATGCGCCCGCGGCCAGCCGAAGTAAGCGAGAACGCCGTCGCCCAGGAACTTGGCAACGTGGCCCTCGAACCGGGTGATCTCGCTCGCCACGGTGTTGTGGTAGGCCTGTATCAGATCTCTCAACTCCTCAGGATCACGTCCCGAGGAGAGCGCAGTCGAGCCGACCAGATCGACAAACATGACCGTGAGCTGCCGCCGGTCTGCTTCCGACGGCAGTGGAAATTTTGGCTGTCCCGCCGAGGCACGAACCTCCACAGGTGTGGGACCGCTCGACAGAGCGAGAGCGTGAATCGCCTTCAGCACCGTCTTGCGCGGGCCGAGTGGCAAGCCAAGTTCCCGCAGGTCATCCTCGGTCAGCTCTGGCAGGACCTCAGGCGTGACTTCCGCATCGTGGAAGGCCTGGGCGTAGCGCTCCAGCCCAAGACCATGAAGCCATTCCGCGATGTTCACGCGACGCCTCCTCGCCTGGTGTCCGGTGAGGCGTACGGCCGGCTTAGTTGAAGGTGTGCAACCTCAGCTTCAGCGAACCGTCCGCCTGACGCTCAAACACGTGCGTAGCAATCCCGCCGGCAGCTTGGCGGGACCCATCCGCTCCCTTGCCGTTGGCGCTCCATCTCGCCGTGCCGTAGACGACCTTCTCGTCTCCACCCGCATCTATGATCGTCAGGTTGTGATTGACGAATCCGCTCGAAAAAAGCCCAGCGAAGAAATTCTCGATCTCTGCCGGACCCGAAATGATTTGATGGGTCGGAGGCAGCACTTTGGCATTCGAAACATAGGCTCTCGCGACTGCTTTTGCGTCAGCTTTGTTGAATGCCGAATCCCAGGCGGCATAAGCCGCGGTAATCTCGGCTCTGACGTCGAAGCTCGTTGAGGGGGCCAAGTTCGTCATGATTCCCTCCCTCAGGGTTAGCCCTAGTGACCGACGGATCATACTCCAACTGAGCCGTGGGGAAATCCCGGAATGTGGGGAACCAGCGGCGTATGAGCACACACGCCCCAGTAGCTTTCACTCCGACGCCAGCCCCGTCCTCCGCCGCAAATCCGTGATCGCGCGCAAGAAGCTATCCGCTGGCGTCGTCTCGGGATCGATCAGCCGGTGCAGCCGAAAGCCGTCTTCCAGCGCCAGTACGACGGAGGCAATCCAGGGCGGGTTCAGATTGCCGCCGCTCGCCTTGCTCTTCAACGTGGCCTCGACGATGTCGGCCACCAGCTTGCGCCGGGCGCGCAGGCGCTTGGCGAGCTCGGGACGGCGCTTCTCGGCGCGCGCGACAAACAGGATCATCTCGATGTGCAGAAGCGGCGAACGGGCGAGGGGATCTTGCCGCGAGCGGTCCATCGCCTTCAACGCCGCGATGAAGTCGTCGAGATTGTGGTGCTGGGCGAGGATGTCGAGGTTGCGCCGGATCGACTGCTCGACATGGTCCTCGAGCATGGCGATGATCAGCTCGTCCTTGCTCTTGAAGTTGGAATAGAACGCGCCGCGGGTGAAGCCTGCCGCCGCCGCGATCGCCTCGATGCTGGCGCCGCCGATGCCGTCCTCCTCGAACACGCGCGCGGCCGCCTCGAACAATTTGTCGCGCGTATCGTCCCTGGTCGGCCTGGTTCTCACCCTTGACATCGGACGAGGTTAGGGCAGAATGCAACTCGATACAATAATGTATCGAGTTGATAATTCAGGGATGGTTACGCCGGGCAGTGGGGCTGCGATCGGCGTATTCGTGTCATCGGCAACCGATTGAGGTCACCATGAACGAGCACGTGCAAGGCGCCGGCGGACCGCTGTTCAACCCGCTGTCGCCGGACTTCATCCGCGATCCCTATCCGCACTATGAACGGCTGCGCACGAACGATCCGATCCACGTGACGCCGTTCGGCCAGTTCGTCACCAGTCGCCACGCCGACGTCAGCCTCGTGATGCGCGACAAGCGCTTCGGCAAGGATTTCGTCGAGCGCTCCAAGCGCCGATATAGCGCCGCCATCATGGACGAGCCGGTGTTCCGCAGCATGAGCCACTGGATGCTGCAGGCCGATCCGCCCGACCACACCCGCCTGCGCGGCCTCGTCGTGAAGGCCTTCACCGCCCGCCGCGTCGAGGACATGCGGCCGCGCATCCAAGAGATCGTCGACCAGGCTATCGATGCCGTGATCGACCGCGGCCACATGGACCTGATCGAGGATTTCGCCTTCCGCCTGCCCGTGACCATCATCTGCGAGATGCTCGGCATCCCCGAGGACCATCGCGAGGTCTTCTACAAGAGCTCGCGTGACGGCGGGCGGCTTCTCGACCCCGTGCCGCTCACTGCCGAGGAGATCAGGAAGGGCAACGAGGGCAACCTGATGGCGCAGATGTATTTCCAGCAGCTGTTCGAGCTGCGCCGCAAAAATCCCGGGGATGATCTCACCACCCAGCTCGTGCAGGCCGAGGAGGACGGCAACAAGCTCACCAACGAGGAGCTGACCGCCAACATCATCCTCTTGTTCGGCGCCGGCCACGAGACCACCGTCAATCTCATCGGCAACGGCCTGCTCGCGCTCCACCGCAATCCGGACCAGCTTGCGCTGCTCAAGGCGCGCCCCGAGCTGATGGCAGGCGCGATCGAGGAATTTTTGCGCTACGATTCCTCGGTGCAGATGACCGGACGCGTCGCGCTGGAGGAGATCGAGGATCTCGGCGGCAAGAGGATCCCCAAGGGCGAGACCGTGCTGTGCCTGCTCGGCTCCGCCAACCGCGATCCCGCGGTCTATCCTGATCGGCCCGACCGGCTCGATGTCACCCGCCAGAACGTGAAACCGTTGTCGTTCGGCGGCGGCATCCATTTCTGCCTGGGTGCCCAATTGGCGCGCATCGAGGCCGAGATCGCCATTGCCACGCTGCTGCGGCGGCTACCCGATTTGCGCATCGACGACGTCGAAAACCCCGAATGGCGGCCGACCTTCGTGCTACGCGGCCTGAAGCGGCTACCGGCGAGCTGGTGAGGCGCCCCGGCGTTAACCTCCGCGCGCAACAGTCGCTGTGACTTCGCCACACTTCCCCCTATATAAGGGGCTGTTCCGGCACGCCTGAAGTCCACTAAGGCCAGGGTTTGGTCCGGATGCCGGTTTGGCCGAGGGGAGACCCGTGCAGACGACGCTGCTCGGATTGGCGATTGCCTTCATTATTGCGCTGCTGGCCGCGCTGATCGGGCCTTACTACGTCGACTGGAACCAGTTCAGGCCCCAGTTCGAGGCGGAGGCTGGCAAGATCATCGGCGTGCCGGTGCGGGTCGCGGGCGAGCTCGACGCGCGGCTGCTGCCGGCGCCGACGCTGCGGCTGCGCCAGGTCACCTTCGGCGGCAATAACGATCTTGGCCGCCTGCGCGCCGACAAGCTCGACGTCGAGTTCAGCCTGGGCTCATTGATGCGCGGCGAATGGCGCGCCACCGAGCTTTCGGTGGGCGGCATGGCGGTCGATCTCGGCCTCGATGCCCGGGGGCGGGTCGATTTGCCCTCCACCGCGAGCGGCACCTTCAATCTGGCGTCGCTCGCCATCGAGCGGCTGAATCTCACCGGCCGCATTGCGCTCCACGATGCCGCCAGCCGCTCGACGCTGGAGCTGAACGACATCGCCTTCGCCGGCGACGTCCGCTCACTCGCGGGCTCGGTGCGCGGCGACGGAAGATTCACCGCCGGCGGGGTGCGCTATCCGTTCCGCGTCTCCTCCGGGCCGAGCGCCGACGGCAGCGCCACCCGTCTCCACCTCAACATCGATCCCGGCGAGCGCGCCATCCTCGCCGATCTCGAAGGCGTGCTCGCCTTCGACAACCGCCTGCCGAAATTCGACGGTGCGCTGACGCTGGCCGTGCCGGCGGTCAAGAAGGCGGGCGAGGCGGGTCCGACGCCGTGGAAGCTCACGACCAAGCTTAGGGCGGATCCGGCCGGCGCGAAGTTCGAGCAGATCGACGCGAACTTCGGCGCTGAAGACAATGCGCTGAAGCTCGGCGGCGTCGGCGACCTCAAATTCGGCGCCTCGCCGCTGCTGCGCGCGGTGCTGTCGGCGCGCCAGGTCGATGCCGACAAGCTCGCGGGCAAGGATGATGCCGAGCCGCTCCGCATCCTGCCGGCGCTGCGCGCGGGGTTAGCTGCAATTCCGCAGGCGCCAATCCCGGCGCAGATCGAGTTCAACTCCGACCAGATCATGCTCGGCGGCCGCCCGCTGCAGAACATCGCGGCCGAGCTTCAGACCGATGGAAGGTCCTGGACCTTCCAGCGGCTCGAGCTGCGCGCGCCCGGCATGACGCAGCTCTCGCTCAACGGTGCAGCTCCGGGCGCCGACAGCTTCAGCGGCCGTCTCAGCATCGAATCCTCCGATCCTGACGCGCTGGTGGCCTGGCTGCAGGGCCGCAGCGAGATCAACCGCCGCAGCACGCGGCCGCTACGCCTTGCCGGCAACGTGACCATCGCCGCCAACCATCTCGCCATCGACAGGCTGAAGGCCGACATCGAAGGCGGCGCCGTCGAGGGCCGCATCGCCTTCGTGCAAACAGGCGCGAGCAAGGGCTCGCGGATCGACGCCGAGCTGAAGGCCGACCGTCTCGACCTCGATGCCGCTGCGAGCTTCGTGCGCGCGCTTGCGGGGCCGCAAGGCGAATGGCCGGAAGAGGCAAAACTCTCGCTCGATATCGGCCGCGCGATCTCCGCCGGCCAGGAGCTGCGGCCATTCGCGGCAAAGCTCGGTTACGGCCCGGCATCGCTGTCGCTGGAGCAGCTGCGCTTCGGCCAGGCCAGCGGCGTGACCACGGAGGCGAGCGGCAGCTTCGACCGCACCAAAGCCACCGGCAAGCTCGCGCTGAAATCGTCGGCAAATTCGCTGCGCGAGCTCACCGCGCTGATCGAGCCGTTTGCGCCGGCCGTGCGCGCGCGCTTCGATGCCATGCCGTCATTGCCAGGCGCGACCCGCCTCAAGCTCGATCTCAGTCTCGACAGGAATGCCGAGCATGCCGATCGCGGCAATGCCCGCGCCGTGCTCGATCTCGACGCGCCGCAGCTCAAGGCCACCGCGACGCTGGCTGCGCAGACGCCGGTGGCGGCGGTCAACGGTATCGACATGGACAAATTGCGCAACAGCGACTTCACGCTGGACTCGAAGGTATCGACGCCGCAGGCCGGCGCGCTGCTGGTGCTGCTCGGGCTCGATCGCGTGGTGGCTGCAGGCGAGGGCGCTTCGCAATTCGAAGGCAAGCTGACCGGAGCGTGGCGGCGGCCGCTGCAATTGAACGCCAAGCTCAGCGGCGGCGGGCTGGACGCCGATGCGCAGGGCAGCGTCGAATTGTCGGAGCCGAAAGCCAGCGTGAACCTGCGCGTGCGCAGCGCCAATCTGGCGCCGCTGTTCGGGACCAGCCCGGCCGACAAATCGATGCAGGCCGTCAGCCTGTCCTCCCGCCTCACGCTCTCCGGCAACCGCCTGACTTTCGACGATCTCGACGGCAATGCGGCCGGCTCGCATTTGCGCGGTCATCTGGCGCTAAGGCTCGATCAGGAAAAGAGCGTCGACGGCGAAGTCGGCCTCGATACGCTCGATCTGGCGCCGGCGCTGGCGATGGCGATCGGCGCGACGGGACATGAGTCCGGCGAGCCGCTGAGTGCGGGGTTGTTGGGCGGCTGGCGCGGCCGCATCGCTTTCCAGGCGCTGCGCGGGATGTTGCCCGGTGGCATCGAGCTGCGCCCATTCGGCGGCACGCTTCGAAGCGACGGTCAGTCGCTCGCGCTCGATGCACTGAAGGGCGGCCTCAGTGGCGGCGAGATGTCGGCGAGCTTCGACGCACGCAACGGCGCGAATGGTCTTGCGCTGAACGCGCGCATCGATCTCAGCAATGTCGATGCGACGACGCTGCGCTACCGCGATCTCGCGCTGCCGAAGGGGCGCGCCACGGTGCAGATGGCGCTGACCAGCCAGGGCCGCAGCGTCGCGGCACTCACCGGTGCGCTCGCCGGCAACGGCACGGTGACGCTGGACTCCGCGGAAATCGGCGGCCTCAATCCGCGCGCTTTCGAGATCGCCATCCGCGCCAGCGACGGTGGCCAGGTCGCCGACGACAACCGCCTGCGCCAGCTGGTCGAGCCCGCGCTTGCCGCCGCGCCGATCGCGGTGGCCTCGGCGCAGATCCCGTTCACGATCCGCGACGGACGCTTGCGCGTCGGCGCGACGCCGCTGGAAGCGAAGAACGCCCGCGCCATCGTCTCCGGCGGCTACGACATCCCCGCCGACCAGGCCGACATCCGCGCCAGCCTGACGCCGATCATGACCGGCCTCTCCGGCGCCCCGCCGGAGAGGCCGGTCATGATCGGCGTCAGGCTGGCGCGGATGTCGGCCTGGTCGGCGGGGATGTCGTAGCCGCCGGAGACGATGG
>NZ_PTFE01000034.1:0-75947 GCF_002936975.1 Bradyrhizobium sp. AC87j1 | reverse complement strand
GGCCATACCCCCGCTCCCCCGCCCATTCCGATGTCGTCACCCGTTTCGGCTTCGCCGCCTGCTGCGAAGGACGCGGGAGCACCGCGCCGTCCCGTGGCTTCGCCACGATCGCCGGATCAACCCAAACGGAGCGGCGCCTTCACCTTTCTGGTTCGACTGGCCGGCATACTCCTGCTCATGGCCGGCGCCAGCAGCGCCGTGATCTATTGGCCGCGTTTGAGGACCCACGTGTCCGCACTGTCACAATTGGCGCTGCCATCCGAGCGCGCGCCGGGCAACCCTGAGCCCCGGCCGGCCACCGCCCCGACCCCGTCGGAGAGCGTGAGTGTCGAACGATCGCCCGACAGCGCAAGGGAGCCGGCACCCCCTGCACACCCCTCCATGCCTTTGCCGACGACCTTCGGCGTCTACGCGTTGAACGAGGGGCAACTCCAGGAACTAAAACCGGTCCCCGGAAAGATTCCAGACCGCCGCGTTGCGATCTCGGCGGCCATCAACACGCCGAGTGCAACGACCCTGACAAGCGGAGATGTCAACTTCATCGTGTTCAGACCGGACGGAAGCATTGAGGCAAGCGTGACCGAGGTTCGAGTCGTCGCGAAGGTGTCCCGGTCAATGGGCGTCGATGCCTCCGGCAAGGCCGCCATAGTCAACGCGGGCGATTCCTGGGTCATTCGCAGCATGTCCTACCCCTACAAAGTGGGGCCGGTCGAGGATCAGCAGAGGATGCTGTTGCTGCAGCCGGAGCAGGACGGCTTCACGCTTTCGCCGGGCCGCTACATCGTCGTCGTCAAAGGCATCGGCTACGATTTCACGGTGGCAGGGACGATCACCGATCCCAACCAATGCGTCGAACGCATCAACGCGGCGAACGGCGCGTTCTATTCTCCCTGCCCGCCGCCGCGTTAGATCAACGGCCGCTACTTACTAGGCTTGCCGTCCTTGGCCGCCTCCGCCGGCGCGTCGTCGACCTTACCGTTGTTCGCGACGCACTTTTGGAAGTATGCGCGCTGATCCTTGGCCGTTCCCTTGGCACTCCCGGCCGCCGGGTTGCCGATTTGCCTGGGCGGAAACGCCTTAGCCACCGCCGCTTCGCATGCGCGCGCCACTTCGGCGGTAATGGCCGACGCCGTCGCTGGCGCAACCAGTGTCAACACGCATACCAATCCAACCAACCTTCGCATATTCCTGACCGGCACCTTGCTGCTCCCTCGAAGCGTGAATGCTTGCCGGAACCATAGCAAAAAGGATCGACGCGCCAAACGGCAAACGGCTTCGAATTGTCACGCGGTCTGCCCTGTGCGTCTCGAAGGATGGCCGAGCGCGCAGCAAGAGCTCCAATACTAGCTGTTGAGCTGCGGCGGCTTGAACTTCGGAAAACGCGTGAGCATTGCGGTCTTGACGAACTTCAAGTGAGCAATGGTGCTTGCCAGCTCCTTGAGCCGCCGCTGGCCATTGGAGATGTCCGCCGCGAAGAGATCCTGGTGATGATTGTCGAGCGCCTCCCGCTCGAGGTACTCGTCGGTGCCATTTCCAAAGGTGACGGATGCACGCGCAAGCGCATCATCGACACGTCGACTGAGCCCGACCTGCTCCTTCTCCGCATCTCGTAGCGCCGTGTCGATGGCGACCATGACGGCGTCGACCCTCGCGCGGTCGGTCTCCGCATCACGCTCGGCGGAGCGGGCTTTGAAACCCTTGTCCTCGCGGCGCGAGCCGAGGAGGTTGTGCGCGCGTGCTCTCAGGAACAGCTGAAACATGTGGGCCATCCCCATTTTCGAGATCTAAGCCGCTACCATCGGTCAGGCATAGTTAACAAAGCCTAAATCCTGCGTCCGCCCCGCCTGGCTTTGTGCGATCCAGGCCCGCCAGGCTCCTTCGTGCTTGGAATAGAGCTCGAGCCACCGAACGTCGTCAACCGCGGCCGCTCCCGTGCCTGCGCGGGTTTCGACCACGATTTGCACCGTCTCCTTCGGTGCAAGATCCAGCGCCTCGAATTCCGCCGTCTCCTCCAGCGAAAGGCCTATCAGAACACGATGCCCTTGCGCGTCAACAAAATACCTGCGCGGCGCGTTCTGCCGTTGATCAATCATTCGAATGACCCTCGCTCATGATCCAAGGACCTGGAAGATCTCTCAGATGCCGGCCATAGCTACAAACAAACGCAATCAAAATAAGAGCGCAAGTCGTCGCGCCCAGCAACGCAATCAGCCACGTCATCTACGCCTACCCGCGTGCCCTCCGGAAAGAGAGGGCCCGAACTCGCAATGAACTGATCCGTCTTAGGTTGCCTTTCCTGGGCGCTCAAGGACGGCGACAGATTAACCTAACCGCACATGGTTATTTCGACTTCGCCACGACCATGGGGCAGCACGCGCGCGGCCCCGCGGTTACGATGGCCCCTGGGTGCGACCGGCTTCCATCGAGGCAGGCGTATAGGGTGCATAAAGACGATATCGTGCCGATCGCTTCCGCGAGCGCCACGCCCGTACGGCATAGCCGCAGCCAAAACCCGCTGCGAAAATCGAAATCAAAACCAAAGCAGCTAACATTGGAATATTCCCACGTTTGCCGGAACGTTCCTCCCGCGCTCATTTTCATCTTTTCGTTGTGTCGACTTCAAGATCGTCACCGCTGAAACTTTTGTCAGACGAAGATGAAGTTTGTGCAACGTGATGCTTGAAGATTGGTCGGCACGCGAGGACACGGAGCGCGGAGAAGAGGCTCCAGTTCTTTTTACCAGAACTCGCCACGCCGACACCATGAACCCTCGTTCATCCTGGCGCTTCAAACGCCGACCGGCACGGATGAGACCGCCGTCGGAGGGCGCGCATCGGATTCGCCAGCGAAACACCGTGGTTATACGGAGCGTAGCGCATCGATTTCATCGCGGTAAGGTTGAGCAGTTAGCTTAATCCGCGTTGTTTGTTGCGAAGTCTCACCGATCGCATATCCATCTCGCACCGGGCTCCCCCAAGCCCGGCCCCACCCAAGCAAAGCCGTCGAGCGAACATGGGTCGCTTGGCGGCTTTGTCGTTGTGTCGACAAGAGGATGATTTCGGTTATGGCGCGCAAGCCCTGGTCGTTCAAGGAAGACCGCCGGCTCATGGAGCTGGCCAAGTCTTCGGCTTCGCTGGAAGAGGCGGCGAAAGTTCTCGGACGCTCGCCTGATGCGATCAAGCGCATGGCCTTGCGGCTTGGTCTTTCGCTGAAGCCGAAGACCGGTAAGAAGGGCTAGTCTTGGAAACAGTTCGTCGAGGACCAGTCCAGCTTTTCACCCTGCAGGACGGAACCAAAGCAACCACTGGATGTTACCCAGACCTCGCAGTGAGGTCTGGCAGTGGTCCATTTTGCCATTTCCGCAATGTTGATTTGGCTGGCGATTAACATCGCTTTCGTGGTGCTTCGGCTGCGGGCCGCCCGTGATCCCGCAGCGCCCCACACCGACAGGTCAGGCAGAGCTTATCCAGAGGCCGTCTCCACGCGTCCCCGATGAGCGCGACTAAGCGTCCTGCCTTCAGTCCGCCTGGCCTATTCAGACCTAGTTGCGCGTCTTCTTCTGGGACCCCATCCCAGGGCTGGTGCCGTAGTTGGGTGTCCCCGTCCCCTTGAAAGCTCCACCCATGCTGTCCGAACCGGAATTCGTCGCTGTGCCGCTGCGGGAGGTGGGCTGAGTGCCCGATGGCTGGTCTTTGGTTCCCTGCGCCCAGGCCGCGGAGCTTCCGACGACGAACGACAGGAGGAGGAGGCTTAACGTCCTGATCATACTGCTCAACTTTCCATGCTCGGGCCGCGCGACCATCAGTCAGGCAACCACTCGGTAGCCCTTCCGGACCGGTCCGCCCGTTAAACCCTATCTTAGCCCCCGCTGGCTAGAATCAATTCCCAAAATCAGTTCCAAAATCAGTTCCAAGATCAATCACCAAGCCCCTCCTGAATTTCGCCTGGACCGGATGAGATTACAGCGGCCGAACCTCTCGTTTGCGGCGCTCGTTGTTGCGAGCACGATGGCGTTCGGGCTGGCGGGCCATTTTGCGGCATACGGCGTCATTCGCCACCAGCAGGCGCACCAACTAAACGAGCTGACCGAGGTCGTTCTGCGCCGCTCCGAATTTGCGGTCGATTTCGCCGCGGCCAGCCTGGACGAGCTCGCCAAGCGCGATCTTGCCAGCTGCGCGCCGGCAGCGCTGCAAGCCATCCGGCTCCACGTCTACCAGCGCTCGGCGATCAAGGACGTCCGTCTCGTCAACCCGGACGGATCAGTGATCTGCTCGGCCTATTCCGAGACCCTCGAGTTCGACAAGGGATGGGCGGATCGGCGCGACATGCTGCCCTCACACGACACGAGGCTTTCGCTGTTCCGCGTGGAGCAGTTCGGCGGCGACGCATTGGGCGTGCTCAGGGACGTCAATCGCAGCTCCGCGCTGGTCGCCATTGTCGGCATCAACGCTGGCCTGTTCGATCTCATGCCCGCCGAGTTGCGCGCGCACAGCGAGGTGATCCTCGCCTTGAGCAATGGCGAGAAGCTCGGCGAATTTCGGCTCGATGCCGACAGGCCCCTGCCAGGGCCGATCAGCTTCGACAGGCATTCCACGCGCTTTCCGCTTCACGCTACGATCCGGCTCGAGCAGGCCGTGCTTTCGAGTTGGAATAGCGAGGCGTATTGGCCGGCGCTCGCAGTCGCCCTCGGGCTTGGTGCACTGTTCGGCATCCTGCTGGCACGCAGCCGCCGGATGGAAGGGCCGGTCGCCGATCTCGATCGCGGCCTCGCGGCCGGCGAATTCAAGCCCTACTACCAACCCATCTTCGACCTCAGGACCGGCCAGATCACGGGCTGCGAGATTCTGGCGCGCTGGGTTCGTCGGGACGGCTCGGTGGTGCCGCCGATGAACTTCATTCCGCTGGCCGAATCCAGCGGGCGCATCCAGGTGATGACCTGGCAGATCCTGAAATCGGCACTCGCCGACCTGCAGGGCGTGCTGAAGGCGGACAAGACCTTCAAGATGTCCGTGAATGTCATGCCCAAACACCTGCTGAGTGCCGGCTTCGTCGAGACGCTGCGTCGCACGGTCCTGGCGGCGAGAATCTCCGCACGCCAGATCGTGGTCGAGGTCACCGAACGCGATGAGCTCGACGATCTCGCGCACGCCGCGACCGTCGTGGCCGAATTGCGCGACCACGGCTTCCGCGTCGCCATCGACGACGTCGGCGTGGGTCACAGCGGTCTGTCGCGGCTGAAGGGGCTCGGCGCCAATACGATCAAGATCGACAAGTTCTTCGTCGACACCATCACCGTGGATGCATCGACCACGACGATCGTCGAGATGTTGGTCGCGCTGGCCAAGGACTTCCGCATGACGGTCGTAGCGGAAGGAATCGAGACCGAGGAGCAGCGGCGCGCCCTGATCGCCTCCGGCGTCGAGGAAGGACAGGGCTATCTCGTCGCCGCACCGCTGCCCTTTGCGAAATTCAGCGAGCTGGTCGATTCACGCCGCCACTCCGCATCCGCAGCGCGGGCCGGCGACGTCCTGGTGGCCTGACCATCTTCGCCGGACTGCCTCCGGGCCGGCGATGGCGGGCAGGTTTTGGGCGGCCCGCGCCCCCGGAAGAACGACGTGGCGTTTTAACGATGTTCTCGTCTTTCGAAGCAGAATGGCCCTCGAGCGGCTATGGTAGGCCATGCGTCGAAATCACCTCATCGCAGCCGCGGGAATCTGCCTTGCCCTCATCGCCTATGCCACCTTGGCGAGGCTGGCGGGACGGCCGGCGTTGATGGGGCATCACGAGGCCTATTGGATCGTCGTCATCGAGCGCTTCAGCGCCTACGGCCTGTTGGGCTTCCTGCTGGCCTTCCTGTTGCCCGGCCGGCTCGCTTTGGCCTGCTCGCTCGTCATCGCAGTCGCGATGGGGCTGGAAGTCCTGCAAACGCTGACCCCCGATCGTGATCCGGGTTTCCTGGACGTGCTGCAAAAGGCGGCAGGAGGCACCGTCGGCGTCATTCTCGCCCAGACGATCCTGGCGTTCTTGCCTCGGCCGCCAGCCTGAGGCCCACGGCGCTGACAAAATTCTTCAGCGCCACGGCGACATCCCCCTACTTCATCATCTGCCCGCGCAATTCGCCGCCTGGGTTCGCGGCCGTATGAATGTTCGCGTACCATTTGCCGGCCAATAGATCCGCTGCCTGGGCATCCGTGAGCGTGGCGCTGCCCTGGATAGGACTCTGGACCGTCTTGAAGGGCAAAGCGATGCCGGCGTTCTTGCCCGCATCACTGGGGCCATGAAAATGGGCCCCCATCGCCGGACCCGTCAGATTGGCAAACGTAATCGTATAGGTCAGGACTTTGGTCTGGGTGTCGAGCGCGGCCTCGGCCTTGCCCGAACCGGACGAGCCGTTCGGAGGCACTTCATTGCTGCCCTTGAGGTCGGCCTGCAGCTTGACGACCTCCGCACGTGACGGCGCGGTTGTGACGATCAGCAGCCCACCGAGCATCACCGTTCCCAACAGCGTCACGCCGACCCGATACTTGGCTTTCCTCATGGCATTCTCCTACAGGCTCTACGGCCCGATGCGGTTGAAACCCCGGCCCCGGCTTGAAATTCCGGAGACGAGTCTATGCCTGATTCGCGAAAAGCTGGCGGGGATCCACCGGTGGCGCGTGGAACGACCTGCGCGCCCTGACGCCAAGCGAGCTAGGCTGCCCCGCGCTCGCGGAACCCGGTCGGGACCAGGAGTTCGGCCATCTGCCTGTGCGTGCTCTGGAGCGCCTCGATGGCGCCGTCGAGATCGAAATCGGCCTCGCGAACGGATGCGAAGAACCTCGCCGTCAGCGCGAGGTCAAGCTTGACGCGCGTTGCGCCGTCGCGGCTCTTGCGGCGGTCGAGCGACAGATGGATGGCCCGCATTCTGGCTTCTGCCGGCGTACAGCCGCTGAGTGTCGCCAGTTCGTTATATGTCATCCAGATCTGAGGCATGGTCTCGTCCGTCCTTTATTGCCGCCTCATCCTAGCTTTCCGCGCCTGAATGCACTGTTGCCAAGGCCCGGTCGCAGCCCGCTTCGCTGCGATAGCGTCAACGCAAGACTAAGATGCGGGAGGCCTGGAAGGCGCAGGAAATTGGCGCGGCCGCGAACGGCTGTCGAGACCCTTGGGCAATTTGTCATTGAGCTTCACGACGGCGCCTCGCGCTTCCACAGCCGGCGCATCTTCCTGGCTGTAGATCAGCGTCACCTCGAACATCACGTCGGGCGCTTCCCTGGCCGTTCCGGAACAAGTCGCCATCGCACCGCTGCACACGCCGGCGAGGCTGACCTCGACCTCGTCCAGACCGAACACGGTCGGCGGTCCCTCGGCATAGCGCCGCGTGGTCAGGATGGCCGTGAAGCGCTGATCGTCATCGAACTGATAGGAGCCGCCATAGGTGAAGAAGCTGTCGCTGCCGGAGATCCGTCCCTCCGCCAGATGCACGATACCCGTGCCCTGGCCGCGCGGGGTCCTGAACCAGGCCGCGTATTTGCCGTCTCGCATCATGGAAATGTCCGCCGTAAAATCCACTGGTATTTGCAACCAACTCTGGGGCGCGACAATGACCGATGCGGCGAGTATTCCGCGACGGTTAACGCCCTGCAAAGCCAACTCGTCAAATTGCCACCGCAGCGCGCGGCGACACCATCAAAACAATTCTATGCCGTCATCCGCGGTCTCGACCGCCTCGACCCGGCGCGTCGCGGCGATCGACTTAAGTCCGAGGGCTTGCAGGAACTCGCGATGAACGTGCCGCTCACGCTCCATCGTGTAGCGCGCGAAGAGATCGTCGAGGATCGCCTGATCCTGCAGCTCCGGCTGTAGCCGCTGCCCGCCCGAGCTCGCAGTCTCGAGCCGCGTGGCGACCGCAGGCAAGGCTGCGGAGCTTTCGCCGAGCCTGGTCATCTGACCCTGGGCCGAATTCATCAGCCTCTCGAATTCCGCGCCTTCGTCGACGAGCCGGCTCATCAGCTTGCCGAGCCGTTCATTGCCGGCCTCGACCTCGCGCAGCGCCTGAAGGATTTGCGGCTCGAGCTTGGCAAGCTGGGTGGGATCACCCTGCACGCGGAGCTCCTTCAGCTCATTGGCCGAGCGCTCGATCCCATCGAGCACGGGCCTCAGGCGCGCGGCCCCCGCGGAGACCTGGTCGGCGGTCGCCTTGAGCTCGTTGGCGATGACGACGAAGGCGCTGCCGCGGCTGCCGAGATGGCTCGCCTTGAGGCCGGCATTCATTCCGATCAGCGTGATGTCGACAGTCGCTTCGGCAAGCCCGGCGATCGCCTGGCGAAATTTCGTCAGCGTGTCCTCGACGATCGCGAGCGCCTCGTCGACCGAGCGGCCCGCACTCTCGCAGGTGGCGATCAGGGTCGATGCATGCGCCAGCGTCTGCTTGATGCGCGTCAGGAACGACGACGAGCCGCCCTCCTCGCCGCCGAACAGGGTGCGGCCGTGGCCGACGACGCTGCCCGCATCATGCAGGATGGCCGTCAGTGCGCCAACGATCTGACCGACGTCACCGCCGAACTCGCGCTGGGCATCCCTGAGCTGGGCCGCCTGCAGCCGGCAAATCGCACGCACGTCGTCGTCGCTCGGCACGGTTTCAGGGACGTGGCTCGGCGCGGATTCCGACGCAAGGCCGAGGCCATGGGACACGTGCTCGAGACGCTGACGCGTGCTGTCGCCTGCCTGGAGCGAGATGATCGCGCTGCCGACCGCCTCGGCGATCTTCCTGGTGCTGGAACTGGCGCGGTCGGCCAAATGGCTGCTCTTGCTGCGCTGGTCGCGTAATCCGGAATAGGCCGCGCCGAGCTCGACGCTCTCCGACATCAATTGGGCCCGGTACCGGCTCTCGAACTCCTTCTGCCGGCCGGAGGCGGTGGCAACCGCCTCCGACAGGCGCTGCTGGTCGCGCGCGCAGCCTTCGATCGAGCGCTGCACGGCCCTGCCGAGATCGTAGGCTTCCTGGGTAAAGGCGAGAAAGCCCTCGCGGTCGCCGTCGAGCGAGGCCGCCTCGATCCGCGCGCTGCGCGCGATGATGGTGATCATCTGGATGTGCTTGAACAGCGGCTTGAGCAGCGAGGACGCCTCCGCCGTGCTCTTGCCGATCGTCTCCAGCAGCGCGCTCTCCGCCGGCAGCGCCTGCGCCAGCTCGCTCAGCTGCGCGGCGATCTCCTGCAGCGCTATTGCGGCGCCCTCGATCTCGGCGCCGGAGAGCTCACCCGAGAGCGTAGCTAAGCCCTGGTTCAGCTCCTTGAAGATGAGGTGGCCGCAGCCGAGCTCGTGACCGACGCGCGCGAAGACGTCCTCGATGCGCGAGGAGACGTCCTCGATCGCGGTGGTTGCCTCGGCGAGCGTGTTGGCCGGAACGGGCGACATGGCCATCAACCCGCCACCGCGGCGTGCCCGGCCTGATACCAGAGCATGATCTCGCGCGGGATGTGATGCAGCGAAACGACCTTCTCGACACCGCCATGGGCGATGGCTTCCTTGGGCATGCCGAACACCACGCAGCTCTCTTCGTCCTGCGCCCGCGTCGAGGCGCCGAGCTTGCGCATCTCCAGCATCCCGCGCGCGCCGTCGTCGCCCATGCCGGTCATGATGACGCCGAGCGCGTTGGCGCCGGCGTGCTGGGCCGCCGAGCGGAACAACACGTCGACTGAGGGGCGATGCCGCGACACGGGCGGGCCGTCCTTGATCGCGATCTGGTAGCGCAGACCGATGCGCTGGAGCAGCATGTGGCGGGCACCGGGCGCGATATAGGCGCAGCCCGGCAACACCGGCTCGCCATCCTCGGCTTCCTTGACCCTGATCTGGCAAACGCCGTTGAGACGCTTGGCAAAGGCCGCCGTGAAGCCTGCCGGCATGTGCTGGACGATGACGATCGGCGGACAGTGCGGCGGCAGCATCTCGAGGACGTCGTTGAGCGCCTCGGTCCCGCCGGTCGACGCACCGATGCAGACGATGCGCTCCGTCGTCGGCCGGACCCTGCCCTGCACCGGCGGCGGGATGATGGCGTCTGCGGTCAGCTTCTTCTCGATGGCCCGGCGTTCCGCACGCGGCCGCACCCGCGCGCGCGCAGCCGACTTCACCGCCTCGCGCAGCCGCGTCGAGCATTCGAGCAGCGCCAGGCGCGTGTCGATCTTCGGCTTCGGCACGATATCGACCGCGCCCGCCTCGAACGCCTCGAACATCACGTTCGAGCCCTCTTCGGTCAGCGAAGAGCAGATGATCACCGGGATCGGGCGTTGCGCCATGATCTTGCGCAGGAACGTCATGCCGTCCATCCGCGGCATTTCCAGGTCGAGGATCATGACGTCGGGAATCTCGTCCTGGAGACGCTTCGCCGCCACGAACGGATCGGAGGCCGTTGCCATCACCTCGATATCGGGGTCCTCGTTGAGGATCGTCTGCAGGATTTGGCGCACCGACGCCGAATCGTCCACGATCAACACGCGAACCTTCTCCCTCGGCATCTTGGTTGCGCTCCGGCTAGACCTGGAAAATGGTTGGCTGAACCTGCTTCAGCCCGGGCACGGCACTGTGAATCATCGATTCCGAATGTCCGACCAGCAAATAGCCGCCCGGACGCAAATGGCTGCACAATTGCTCGACCACCTTGCGCTGGGTCTCGCGCTCGAAATAGATCAGGACGTTGCGGCAGAAGATGATGTCGACGTCACGATCGACCGGATAGGACTTGTCCATGAGGTTCATCCTCATGAAATGTGTCGCGCGCCGCAGCTCGGGTACGACCCGCACCTCACCGCGCGACTTGTCCCGCGACGTCGAAAAATATCGCTTCACGAATTGCTCCGGCACCGGGCCGAGCACGTCGCGCGTGTAGATCGCCGTCTTGGCGAGGCGTAGCACCGCGGTCGAGATGTCGGTCCCGAGGATGCGGTACTGGAAGCGCGAGCCGTTCCGCGTCATGTCGTCCAGCACCATCGCGGTGGTGTAGGCCTCCATGCCCGTGGAGCTCGCCGAGCTCCAGATCTTCAGGTTCGCGTTCTTGCGTCCATGCGACTTGAGCAGGCCGGGAATCGCGACGTCGCGCATGAAGGTGAAGTGCTGCGGCTCGCGGAAGAAGTCGGTCTTGTTGGTCGTCACCACATCGATGAGATGGGTGAGTTCGGTATCGAAATGATCGGCCTCAAACAGGGTCTCGACATATTCGTTGAGACCGTTGAAGTTGAGCGCGCGCACGCGCTTGTGCAGCCGCCCCTCCAGCATCAGCCGCTTGCCCTGCGGCAGCTTGATGCCGACCTGGCCCTCGATCAGTTCGGCAATGGTCCGGAAGTGGCGGTCCGACAGATGCACGGCCGTATCCTGTACGGCGGGCATCATGGCCGCCGGCCCCGGTCCGCGACGGCCACCTGCACTGAATGTCGGGCCGTACGGGCCATCTCGAATCCTACGCGTTTAAACAACCGCTGAAGAAGACCGGTCCACCGTCCCAGGGCAGACCGGCCCGCAAAAGTCCTAGCGCTGGAAATCGGCGTCCCGATCATCCTCGCCGTCATGCATGTCGAAGGCAAAGCCGCCGCCACCGGCAACCTTCACGGCGCGGGCCGGCCTGGCCTGCACGACCTTTTTCGCCGGACGCTCGGCAGCCGCCATGGTGGCCGCCTTGGCGCGCAGCTGGCTCAGAGCCCGGTCGATCGGCGCCGGCGCCTGGCTCTTGGCGCCGTGCTCGATGCGGAAATAGGCGATGGTGGACTGAAGCTGTTCGGCCTGCGAAGCGAGTTCCTCCGAGGTCGAGGACACCTGCTCGGACGCGCTGGCGTTCTGCTGGCCGACCTTGTCGAGCTGCTGGATCGCCTGGTTGATCTGGGCCGATCCGACGTCCTGCTCGCGGCAAGCCGCGGTGATCTCCTCGACCAGCTCGGCGGTCCTCTTGATGTCAGGGACCAGCTTGGAGAGCATCGCGCCGGCCTCCTGTGCCACCTTGACGGTGTCGGCCGAGAGCGTGCCGATCTCGGCCGCGGCGGCCTGGCTGCGCTCGGCGAGCTTGCGCACTTCGGAGGCGACCACCGCAAAGCCCTTGCCGTGCTCGCCGGCGCGCGCGGCCTCGACCGCGGCGTTGAGCGCGAGCAGATCGGTCTGGCGTGCGATCTCCTGCACGATCGTGATCTTCTCGGCGATGGTCTGCATCGCGTTGACGGCGCGGCCGACCGCGGCACCGCTGGCTTCGGCGTCCTTGGCCGACTGCGCGGCGATCTTCTCGGTCTGATTGGCGTTATCGGCATTCTGCTTCACGTTGGAGGCCATCTCCTCCATCGAGGAGGAGGCTTCCTCCGCGGACGAAGCCTGCTCGGTCGCGCCCTGCGACAGCTGCTCGGCGCTCGCCGAGAGCTCCTGGCTGCCGGCGGAGACGTTCTGCGCCGCGGTCAGAGCTTCAGACACGATCTGGCGAAGCTTCTCCACCATGCGCTCGAGCGCAAGGCCCAGCGTGTCCTTGTCCGACAGCGGCTTGGCTTCGATCGTGAGGTTGCCCTGCGCGATCTCGTTGGCGACGGCCGCGGTGGCGTTCAGATTGGCGGTCATCGCGTTCAGAGATTTCACAAGATCGCCGATCTCGTCGTTGCTGGAAGCATCGATCTTGTGACTGAGATCACCGATCGCGACGGCGTCCGCCAGCCCGACCGCCTTGGCGAGGGACCGGCTGATATTGATCGAGATCCAGACGGCGCCAATCGCGGCAACGATGAGCGAGACGATGACCAGGACGATCAGAACCAACTGGGCGCGACGGCTGTCTTCGTTGGACTGCACGGCCTGCTCGGCCATCTGCCTCTTCGTATTGGCCACATAGGCTCCCATCGCCTCGGTCGCATCTGCAACCACCTTGCGCCCGTCACCCATCGAGCGCTCGGTTGCCTTGGTCTTATCGGTCTTTGCCAGCCTGATCGTCTCTTCCTGATAGACGTTCATTCTGGCGTAGGCGCTGGCGAAGTTGTCGAGCAGCTTCTTGCCGCCTTCGCTGGCCATCGCATAGACCTCGTCCCTGATCTTCGTGGCCTCGTCGCGGAGCTTGGCCGCGTTCACCGCGAATTCCTCGGCCTCGCTTGCCGTTCCCAGAATTGCGTTCTTTTCCGCCCTGACCTGCTGCCAGATGATCTTTTCGACCTCGGCTGCTCTCTCCATCCGCTTGGCGCGAAGCACCATGGAATCTGCGGTCGCGGCCATGTCGGACAACTTCATGTAGCTCACAGCGCCTGCTACCATGAACAGAAGAATGACGACGCCAAACGCGCTGGCGAGCTTGGCTTTGACGGTGAATCTCATTTTCAGTCTCGTTGGTTCGAATTGGGGGGCTTACGCGTGACCACGCTTCACTCTTGCAAACTCAGGCGGCGCGAGGCGCATCTGTTGCCGTGTCGCGGCCTTCCGGAACCTCGTCATTGGCCATCAGCTTGGCGAGATCGAAGATCACGACGAACTTCTCGCCCTTGCGGCCGATGCCGGCGGCATAGTCCGATTGCCATTTCCCGCCGACCTCGGGCACGGGCTCGATCGCCTGCTCGTCGATGTCGGTGACCTCGAACACGCAGTCGGCGACGAAGCCGACGCCGACCAGGCGGTCCTTCATCGGCACGTCGAGGATGATGATGCGGGTCGCTTCAGTGGCGGTTACGCTGGGCAGGCCGAGCTTGTTCCTGAGATCGACGATCGGATAGCCGCTGCCGCGCACGTCGATCATGCCGAGCAGGAAGTTCGGCGCGTGCGGAAGCCGCGAGATCGGCCGCATGTCGAGAATTTCCCGGACGTTGCGGATGCTGATGCCGAACGTCTCGCCGGCGAGCCCGAGCGTCAGATATTGCGAGGTTGCGGCCATGATGCAGTCCAGGATTCCGGAGGTTGGAAATGAGTACGGTCCGGCACAAGGCCGGACCGGTTGATCAGCGTTGGAACTCGGCGTCGCGGTCGTCTTCGCCGTCATTCATGTCGAAGGCGAAGCCACCGCCGCCGGCGACTTTCATCGCACGTGCCGGCTTGCGGGCAGGCACCGGCTTCTTCATGCCGCGATCGGCGGCCGCCATGTGCGCAGCCTTGGCCCGGAGCTGACCGACGGCGCGGTCGATCGGCTCGGCCGCGGCCTTCTCCTTGCGCGTGGCGTGCTCGATCCGGAAGAACGAGATGGTCGACTGCAGCTGCTCGGCTTGCGAGGCGAGCTCTTCCGAGGTCGAGGACACCTGCTCGGAGGCGCTGGCGTTCTGCTGGCCGACCTTGTCGAGCTGCTGGATCGCCTGGTTGATCTGGGCCGAGCCGACGTCCTGCTCACGGCAAGCCGCGGTGATCTCCTGCACCAGCTCGGCGGTCTTCTTGATGTCGGGCACGAGCTTGGACAGCATCTGGCCGGCCTCCTGGGCGACCTTCACGCTCTCCGTGGACAGCGTCCCGATGTCGGCCGCGGCGGCCTGGCTGCGCTCGGCAAGCTTACGCACTTCGGAGGCGACCACCGCAAAGCCCTTGCCGTGCTCGCCTGCGCGTGCGGCTTCCACGGCCGCGTTGAGCGCGAGCAGGTCGGTCTGGCGTGCGATCTCCTGCACGATCGTGATCTTCTCGGCGATGGTCTGCATCGCCTCGACGGCACGGCCCACGGCGACACCGCTGGCTTCGGCGTCCTTGGCCGACTGCCCCGCAATCTTCTCGGTCTGGTTGGCGTTGTCGGCGTTCTGCTTCACGTTCGAGGCCATCTCCTCCATCGAGGAGGAGGCTTCCTCGGCGGACGAAGCCTGCTCGGTCGCGCCTTGCGAGAGCTGCTCGGCGCTGGCGGACAGCTCCTGGCTTCCGGCGGAGACGTTCTGGGCCGCAGTGATCGCCTCGGCGACGATCTGCCGGAGCTTTTCGACCATCCCATTCAGCGACTTGATGAGATCTCCGATCTCGTCGTTGCTTGCCGAGGGAATGGTCTGGCTGAGATCGCCCTCCGCGACCGCACCTGCAAGGCCAACGGCCCTTCCGAGCGAACGGCTGATCGAGATGGAAATCCAGAGCGCAGCCCCGATCGCAACCGCCAGCGAGATGCCGATCAGCGTCATCAGCAGGAATTGGGCCTGGTGCCCCTCTGCCTTGGACTGGACGGCCTGCTCGGCCATCTGCTTCTTCGTATTGGCGACATAGGCGCCCATGGATTCCATCGCGTCTGCGACGACCTTGCGGCCGTCACCCATCGAGCGCTCCATGGCCTTCGTCTTGTCGGTCTTCGCCAGCCGGATCGTCTCTTCCTGGTAGGTATTCATCTTCGCGTATGTAGCTGCGAAGCTGTCGAGCAGCTTCCTGCCTCCCTCGCTCGCCAGCGCGTAGACCTCATCCCTGGTCTTCATCGCTTCCTCGCGAAGCCTGGCGGCATCGGCGGCAAACTGCTCGGCTTGAGCCTCCGTACCGAGCACCGAGTTCTTCTCGGCGCGCAGCTGAAGCAGGATGTCCTTTTCGATCTGCGTCGCCTTTTCCATGCGGTTTGCGCGCAGAACCATGCTGTCGGCGGTCGCCATCATGTCGCCGAGCTTCATGTAAGCCACGCCGCCCGCAATCCCGGACAGAACGATGATCACGCCGAACGCACTGGCAAGCTTTGCCTTGACGGTAAATCTCATTTCCAGCCCCTACCCCGGTCTCGCCCGAGACCTCATCTCAATTTAGAATGCGTTCCATGTTCGGAACGATGACGAACTCTTCACGCCACTTGGCAATGAAGCGAATGAACTCCGGCTTCCAGTGCATGCCGACGCGCGGCGTTTGCTGCACGTCTGTCTGGGAGATCTCCGTGACCTCGTAGACCTTGTCGGCGGTGACGCCGACCAGGACCGGCTCGCCGTCGAGCTCGAGCTCGATGACCACGATGCGCGTATCGGCGGAATCATCGAGCTGCGGCATGCCGAAGCGGATGCGCAGGTCGGCGAGCGGAATGACGTTGCCGCGCACGTTGATCACGCTGGGAACGAAGGCGCGCGCGCCTGCCACCTTGGTCACGGGGACGGGATCGATGATCTCGCGCACGAGGCCGGCGTCGAGCGCGAACTTCTCCTCGCCAAGGCCGATCATCACGACCTGCATCGCGTCAGCCTGCCGTTCGCCAACCAAACCCTCGTTCATCACGCCGCCTCGCTGATATGCTGCTTCTCGACCTTCGACTGCGCCAACGCGACGAGCTGCGCGACGTCGAGGATCAATGCCGCCGTACCGTCGCCCAGGATGGTCGCGCCGGAGAACATCGTGACATCCGAATGCAGCTTTGAGAGCGACTTGATCACGGTCTGGTGGTTGCCGATGATCTGGTCGGCGACGAGGCCGACGTGAGTCTCGCCGGTCGAGATGATGATCGTCTTCTGATGACGGTCGGGCGTGCCCGATGCGGTCATGATCTCGCGCAGCCGGAGGAAGGGCACGAGATTGCCGCGCACGTTGAGGAAATTGCGACCGCGCGAGCGTTCGTCCTCGGCGGTAAGCTCGATGCATTCCTCCACCGCGGACAGCGGAATGATGTAACGGCCTTCGCCGACGCGGATCAGAAGACCTTCGATGATCGCCAGCGTCAGCGGCAGGCGCAGCGTCACCGTGGTGCCCTGGCCCGGCCTGGTCGACAGATCGATCGAGCCACGCATGTTCTCGATGGTACGCTTGACCACGTCCATGCCGACGCCGCGGCCTGACAGCGCCGAGATGGTCTGCGCGGTCGAGAAGCCGGGATGGAACAGGAACTGATGGACCTCGTGATCGGTGAGCACGGCGCCAGTCGCGATCAGCCCCTGCTCTTCCGCCTTCGCACGGATGCGCGCGGTGTTGAGGCCGCCGCCATTGTCCTTCACGGTGACGAGCACCTGCGCGCCGGAATGGACGGCGGCGAGCTCGATCCGGCCCTGCTCGGTCTTGCCGTTGGCAGCGCGCGTGGCGGTGTCTTCGATGCCGTGGTCGATGGCATTGCGGATCAGATGCACCAGCGGATCGGCCAGGCACTCGATCATGGTCTTGTCGAGCTCGGTATCTTCGCCCGAGGTGACGAATTCGACCGGCTTCGACAAATCGCGCGACAGGTCATGTATCAGGCGGCGGAAACGGCCGAACAGCGAGCCGATCGGCACCATGCGGGCACCCATCGTGGTATCGCGCAAGGAGGAGGCCAGGCGCTCGATCTCCTCGGCGATCATCTTGATCGAGAGGTCGGAGCCGGAGGCGGCGAGCTGGGTCAGCCGCGCCTGGGCGATGACGAGCTCGCCAACGCGGTCCATCAGCTCGTCGAGACGCTCGGCCTGGACGCGAACGGTGGCGATGCCGCGATCGTCGCGCTTGGCCTCGAGCTTCGGTTCAGGCTTTGATTCCGATTTCGGCTCCGCCTTTGCGACGGGCTGCTCGGCGACGGGCGCGGCAGCGGCCTCGACCACCGGCGCAGGCATTTCGACTACCGGGGCCAGGTCCTCGTCGAGCAGCTGGAACAGCGGTGCCGGCGCGGGCGCTTCGACATGCTCCAGGGGCTGCAGCGTCAGCTTCATCTCGTCCTGGACGAACATGAAGACGTCGTCGATCGCATCCTTGTCGCAGGCCGCGTGCAACTTGACGTCCCACTTCAGATAGCAGTCTTCCGGCTCCATCTCGTCCAGGAACGGGATGCCGTCGGTGACAGGCACGACGAAGCAGGGGCCGAGCTTGCAGAGGTCTTCCAGCAGGTCGAGCGGATTTGAGCCGTTGCGCAGGATATGGGTTTCGAATTCCAGATAGAGGTGCCAGCCGGCCTGCTTGCTTCCGGCGGGAGCCAGCGGCGGGGCTTCGGCAATCTCCATCACCGCTGCAACCGGTTGGTCGGCCGAGACGAAGCGCTTGAGGTCGTCGAGGATGGCCTCGCCGATGATGTCGTCGGTCGACTGGGGATCTTCGATCAACGCGCGGATGTAGTCCTTGGCGGCGAGCGCGACCGAGATCAGCTCCTGGGTCGGCTTGATCTCGCCCTTGCGGACGCGGTCGAAGGCGGTCTCGAATTCGTGGGTGAAGGAGGCGACCTTGTCGAAGCCGAACATGGCGCCCGAGCCCTTGATCGTATGCAGGGCGCGGAAGGCGGAATCGACCAGTTCGCGGTCGTCGGGACGCTGGCCGAGATCGAGCAAGGCCCCTTCAAGGACTTCGAAGAGCTCGCTGGCTTCCTGACGAAAGACCTCGGTCGGGTCCATTGCGCTCATGCGCGCACCAGCTTGCCGACCACGGCGAGCAACTGCTCAGGCTTGAACGGTTTGGTGATCCAACCGGTGGCGCCGGCGCTCTTGGCTTCCTGCTTCACCGTGTCGTTGGATTCGGTCGTCAGGAACACGATGGGCATGCCGACCGCGCTCGGCAGCTTGCGCAGCGCCCGGATCAGCTCCAGCCCGTTCATGACGGGCATGTTGAGGTCGGTGATCACGAGATCGAGCTTGCCGGCCTGCGCCTTGGCGAGCCCTTGCGCACCGTCGCCGGCCTCGATCACGCTGTGACCGGCCGGCTCGAGCACCACCTTGATCATTTGCCGGATGCTGGGGGAATCGTCGACGGTCAGAATCGTGGCCATTAGGTGCCATCTTTCTTTTGCGGGAAATGCTGATCGATCATCGCCTCGCTGGTGAAGCCGGCGCGGCGAAGGGTGTTGCGAAGAGATTGTGAGAATGAGGTCAGCACCACCGGGCGGCCCTGGGCCTGCCCCGTCTTGGCTGTCGACAGCAGAAGCTGGATCGAGGTCACGTCGGCCTTGTCGACGCTCGAACAGTCGATCTCGAGCCGCTCCTGGCGGCCGAACGCCTCGCGAATGAGCTCATAGACATTGCGAATGGCCGCGATGCTGCAATCGGCGGGCAACCGCAACGACCACTTCGGCTCCGTGGGATTGAGCGCCATCGCTGCCCCGCCTTTGCTAAAATTCCACTACTCGTTTGACGCGAATCCGGTGAGCAAACCCCTAACGCGGGGTATCCGTACAACTACGGGTCACATTTTTGCGGAATTCGCGCAACTGCATGCAGACGTACACAGCCTGCTGAAATCCTTCATGCGCGGCGCGCATATCCACGGCGCGGGTGCTCCCGTACGGCGCATTTGCTTCGCGTTAAATTCGCTCGGGTTATGGCTTGGGTTCGTGTCTTTGCCAGCGAAGAGAGCCCCGGCCGCCGATGCTGACTCAAGCGCTTCTGGTTGACGACAGCCGTTCCGTCCTCAACTTCCTGAAACGTCACATCGAGGCCGAAGGCTTGGTCGAGGCCACCACCTTCCTCGATCCCGTGGAAGCGCTGACTTGCGCGCGCGAACGCGGCTTCGATCTCGTGCTGGTCGACTACGAGATGCCGCACATGGACGGCATCAGCTTCATCCGCACCTTCCGTGCCCTGCCCGGCTGTGCCGACATCCCGATCGCGATGATCACATCGCGACAGACCGATGACGTCAAGATGGAAGCGCTGCAGGCCGGTGCAACCGATTTCCTGCCCAAGCAGCCGCAGAGCGTCGAGATGACGGTGCGCCTGCGGAATTTGATTCAGTTTGGTGCAGCCGTACGCAAGCTCAACGACCGTGCCGCGCATCTGGCCAGCGAAGTCGCAGCCGCGACACGAAAGCTCGGCGAACGCGAGGAGGAGATCATCCTGCGGCTCGCGCTCGCGGTCGAATACCGTGACAACGACACCGGCGAGCACACGCTGCGGGTTGCCAAATACAGCCGCATTATCGCCGAGCAGCTCGGACTGCCGGCCCGGCTTTGCCGCGACATTTACCTGGCCGCGCCCCTGCATGACGTCGGCAAGGTCGCCATTCCCGACAACATTCTGCTCAAGCCCGGCAGGTTGACCGACGACGAGATGGCGGTGATCCGCACCCATGCAACGATCGGCGAGCGGATCCTGGCGGACTCCGGTTGCGAGCTGATCCAGCTCGGTGCACAAATTGCCGCAGGCCATCACGAACGCTGGGACGGTGCGGGCTATCCAAACGGTCTGAAGGCAGACGAGATTCCGGTCGCCGCGCGCGTGGTCGCGGTGGCCGACGTCTTCGACGCGCTGACGACACGACGACCATATAAAGAGCCGATGCCGATCGAGGTGGCTCGCGGCTATTTGGTCGAGAACAAGGGCCGGCAGTTCGATCCGGCCTGCGTCGAGGCCTTTTTGTCGCGCTGGGACGAGGTGGTCGAGATCGCCGGCGAGCGGGCGACGCCGTTTCACAAGGCCGAAGCTCCGTTCACTCCGATCATGGCGTCTCCAGGCCGAGGGCCGTTCGCCTGAGGCTGTCACGGCCACCTGATTTCGCCGTCCGGCCAACAACTTGGCACCCTCCTTTGTCGGCGATGGCCGGCTTGAACCACTTCCTGCTAGAGTGCACCAATAATCAAAGAGTGATTCTGGTCACACTTACCTGGGCGCCCCGATGCTAAAAATCGCGCCGGGACGGGGACCAGCAAAGTATCGGTCGAATTGAATGAGAATAGTCATGAGAAGCCTGATCGGCGCTGTTGTCGGCGCGTTCTGTACTGCGGCCCCTGCCTTGGCAGAGACGCCGGCCGCGATCGTCGAGGATGTGCAAGGCAAGGTCGATGGCGTCGAGTTCATGGACTATGTCGCCGCAGGCAAGATCATCAAGCTCGGGCCCAAGGCCAGCATTACGCTCAGCTATCTCAAATCCTGCCTGCGCGAGACCATCAGCGAGGGCGTCGTGCTGGTCGGCGCCGAGCAGAGCACCGTGCAGCTCGGCGATGTGCAGCGCGCCAAGGTGCCCTGTGACACCAAGGCGGCGCAGCTCTCCGAACGCGAGGCGAACCAGAGTGCGGCGACCACGTTCCGGACCATGCGGTCCGACGCCAAGAGCGCTCCGTCCAAGCTGCCGACGATCTATGGCGTCGCGCCCCTGATCCAGGCCAAGAGCGGCAGCACGCTGGTGATCGAGCGCACCGACGGCAAGGAACCCACGATCAGCGTGCCGCTCAAGAACGACATCATGATCCGCGGCAAATTCTATGACTTTGCCAAGGCCGGGAAGTCGCTGACCCCGGGCGGCAGCTATCTCGCGAGCCTCGGAGCCAAGCGTTACACCTTCCAGGTCGATGCCAGCGCTACCTCGGCGCCAACCCCGATCATCGGCCGCCTGCTGCGGCTCGAATAAGCGGACCTAGCGACCGGGCGATGCGGCGGATCGGGGGACGGGACATCGTTGCGGCGACCCTGATTGCGCTCGTGACTGGCGCGATCTTCACGTCGCCGCCGCTACAGACCCTGCAAGGCCTTTCGCTCGACATCCTCACGGCGATGCGCGGGAGGCTTCTCGGCGACAGCCGCAACACCGCGACATCGCCGGTCGTCGTCGTGGCGATCGACAGTGAAACCTACGACACACCACCGTTCAAGGGATCGCCGACGCAGACCTGGACGCGCGAGATCGGCCGGGTGCTCGGCAGCGTCACCGAGGGCGGCGCCAAGGTGATCGGCTTCGACGTCATCTTTCCGAGCTCGATCGAGCAATCGGAGATTCCTTTTGGCGACACCGCCGTTGGCGGCCGCATGAAGGGATTCGATCGGGATTACCTGATCGCGCTGCGGCAAATCTCCGACAGCGGCAAATTGGTGCTCGGCGAAATCCTGAGCAATGACCATCCGGAAGTGCCCTATCGCGCCCAGCAAGTCGCCGTGCGCAACACCGTGCGGGCGCTCAATGTCCACACCGACCACGACGACGTCATCCGACGGATGCCGCTGAGCTTTGCCATCGAGGGGCGGCCGGTCCCCGCGATGGCGGTCGAGCTCACTGCGCGCGCGACGGGCGCAAAGCCCGAGATTGCGCCCTCCGGCGCGACCGAATTGTCCGGCTATGCGATCCCGAGTGCCGTGCCGAATACGATGACGCTCAACTTCCGAGGGCTGGGACGCGACATCCCGACCTTCTCCTTCGTCGATCTGCGCGCCTGCGTCGAGAAGGGTGACCGCGACTTTTTTCGCCGCGCTTTCGACGGCAAGGTCGTGCTGCTTGGTACGGTCCTGAATTTCGAGGATCGCAAGCTCACCTCGATGCGCCTGTCCGGCGGGTATGACGGCACGCCGGCGGCACGATGTGCCCTGCCCGCGCCGGCAGGCACTGTGCAAAAGTCCCGCAGCGACATTGCGGGCGTGTTCGTGCACGCCACCGCGGTCCGAAATCTGATCGAGCGCGATGCCGTGACCGAGCTCGGCTTCCCGATGCGGACCATTCTCACGATCGCGTTCGCGGCGATCATCGCCTGCGCGGCCTGCCTGCTCGCACCGAGTGGCGCGCTGATGGCTTGGTTCGGCCTCACGGTCGCCTACGCAACCGTGGCCGTCAGCGTGTTCGTCCATGCCTTGGCGCTGCCGCTGACGGAGCCGGCACTCGCCAGCCTTGCCGCGCTTGCGATCATGATCGGCTACCGATTCATGCTGGCGGATCGCGACGAGCGCTTCCTGCGCAAGAGCTTTGCCTTCTATCTCGCGCCCGAGGTCATCGAGACCATGGTCACCTCCGGCAAGATGCCCGCGCTCGGCGGCGAGATGCGCAACGTCACCATGTTCTTCTCCGACCTCAGCGGTTTCTCGTCCATTGCCGAGACCATGACACCCGGCGAGCTGGTGACGCTGATGAACGAATATCTGTCCGCCATGACGGATATCATCGAAGGCCATGGCGGTTACGTCGACAAATACATCGGCGATTCCATCGTCGCGATGTTCGGTGCACCGGCCGACGATCCCGCACACGCCGCCAACGCCGTTCGCGCCGCGCTGAAGTGCCATGAGAAGCTGTCGGAGCTCAATGCGGGCAATCCCGCCTTCGCCGGTCACGGCCTGTCGCATCGCATCGGGCTCAACAGCGGCGAAGCCGTGGTCGGCAATATCGGCTCGCGCCGCCGCTTCAATTACACCGTGATGAGCGACACCGTGAACGTCGCCTCGCGGCTCGAGGGCGCCAACAAATATTACGACACCGCGATCATGGCCTCGGAGACGACCATGACGCAGAGCGGCGACGCCTTCGCCTGGCGCGAGCTGGATGCGATCAGGGTGCTGGGGCGCGGCGAAGCCATCAAGGTGTTCGAGCCGCTGGCGGAGAAGGGCGCGGAAGGCGCCGATCAGGCGAAGGTGGCCGCTGTGTATGCGGAGGGGCTCGCCCGCTGGCGCGCGCGGGATTTTGCCAGGGCGACTGATGCGTTCGGGCAGATGGCGGAGACCGATCCGGCGTCAGCGCTGTTTGCAAAACGCGCCCAGGCATTCACCGCCAATCCGCCGCCTGCGGATTGGACTCCGGTGAATACGCTGGAAGGGAAGTAGCGGCCGCCTTAAAACGGCAGGCCCACGTAATTCTCCGCGAGCAGGCGCTGCGCCGTCTCGGACGAGAGCAGATAGTCCAGCTCGGTCTGCTGAAGCCGGTCCTCGTATTCGAGGCGGTCGGGGAAGCGGTGCAAGAGCATCGTCATCCACCAGGAGAAGCGCTGCGCCTTCCAGATCCGCGCGAGTGCCTTGGCGGAATAGCCTGCAAGGCCGGAATCATCACCGCTCTGATAATGCGCGAGCAAGGCGTGGTAGAGATAATAGATGTCGGACGCCGCGCTGTTCAGTCCGCGCGCCCCTGTCGGCGGCACGATGTGAGCGGCATCGCCGGCGAGGAACAGCCGGCCATAGCTCATCGGCTCGGCGACGAAGCTGCGCAGCGGCGCGATGCTCTTCTCGATCGACGGCCCGGTGATCAGGTTGCCGGCGACCTCCTCCGGCAGGCGGCGCTTTAGCTCGGCCCAGAACGCATCGTCGTTCCAATCCTCGACCTTGTCGGTCAGCGGCACCTGGATGTAGTAGCGGCTCAGCACCTGCGAGCGCAGCGAACAGAGCGCAAAGCCGCGCTCGTGCTTCACATAGATCAGCTCGGGTGACACCGGCTTGGTGCGCGACAGTACCCCCAGCCAGCCGAACGGATAGACCTTCTCATATTCGCGCAGCACATCCTTCGGGATCGACTTGCGGCTGACGCCGTGAAAGCCGTCGGCGCCGACGATATAGTCGCAATCGACACGGACGGTCTCGCCGTTCGCTCGATAGGTCACGTAGGGACGGTCCGACGTCAGATCATGCGGCGTCACCTCCTGCGCATTGTGCACGACCTTGCCGCCGAGGCGGTCCCGCGCCTCATAGAGATCGCGCGTCAGCTCGGTCTGGCCGTAGACCAGCACCGAACTGCCGCCGGAATGCTTGTGCAGATCGATCTTGGACAGCACGCCGTCATGGGCGATCTCGAAACCGGTGTGGATCTCGCCCTCGCGGTCCATCCGCTCGCCGCACTGCGCCTCGCGCATCAACTCGGCGAAGCCATGCTCGAGCACGCCGGCGCGGATGCGGGCGAGCACATGGTCGCGGCTGTATTTCTCCAGCACGACCGCGTCGATGCCCTTCAGGTGCAGCAGCTGGGACAACAACAGCCCGGACGGCCCGCCGCCGATGATACAGACCTGAACCTTCATTCTTGCGTCCTCCCGTCGGCACTTTTTTGCAGATTTGGCGGCGCAGACCGATGGAGGGTTTCGTCATTGTCTTGTACTATTCGAACATGAGAAGCATGCTCCCTGCCCCGGCCATCCGGGTCTACAATTTGTTCGGCGAGTCCGGCGATCTGCCTGATGTCGTGCATTGCGAGACCATTGCGTCCCGCTCGGTGCTGCACGACTGGACCCTGGCCGTGCACCGCCATGCCCGGCTGCACCAGGTGCTGCTGATCGAGCGCGGCGGCGGCGAGGCGACGCTTGACGGGCGCGTGGTGCAGCTGAAGCCGATGCAGATCGTCAACGTGCCGGTCGGTCACGTCCACGGCTTCCGCTTCGTGCCTGATACGCAAGGGTGGGTGCTGACCATCGCCGCGGAAATTCTGGACGAGGCGCTGCTCGCCGCCGAGGGCCTGCGCGGTGCGCTGGCGCGCTCGGCCGTGGTGCGCGGAACGCCGCAGATCCGCACCACCATGAAACAGATCTTCGCCGAACATGCCGCGCGCGATTTCGGCCGCGCGCATGTGCTGCGGGCATTGTCGTCGGCCATGATCGGGCTGGTGGCCCGCGCGCTCACGAGCGAGAGCGGCGGCAACGGCACGGTCGAATCCAGCCTGTTCCGCCGTTTCGAGGCGCTGCTGGAGCAGCATCACCTGGAACGCTGGAGCGTCGCGGACTATGCCGAGGCGCTGGCGGTGACTCCGACACATCTCAACCGGATCACGCGGGCGGCGACCGGTGATACCGCCTCGCACCTCATCCTCAACCGGCTGATCCGCGAGGCGCGACGCAACCTCGTCTACACCAATTTGCCGGTCTCGACGATTGCCTACACGCTCGGCTTCGAGGACCCCGCCTATTTCAGCCGGGTCTATGCCGCAGCCACGGGGGTCTCACCGCGCGCCTTTCGCACCCAGTTGCATGGCGATGAAGCTTGACGCGTCGGACGAAAGACCGAGCGCGCCCACGGTGAAGCCACGTTGCCGCAATTGCCTTTGTTGCCGGCGCGGCCACTTACCTTCGTATATCGCGTCCTATCCTTTGCATAGAAGCGCCTTACCTCAGTACAATTGAGCAGGGCCTGCTCGCGCCTTAGCGTGGCTGCATTCGGCGCCCTGGCGCTGGTGGCATGGAACCTCCCTTACCTTGGCGCAAGACGGCCACCCCTGTCCGGTCGTCTGCGCCGTTTTTTCGGCGAGCCATCGGCGCCTTCAGTATTTTCGGCCGACATACGTACCCTGACAGCTGATCGGCCAGCTTTCGTCTGGAACTGGAGATTTGAGCACAATGTCTTCGATTGAGAAGATCGCACTCTTTATCGATGGCTCCAATCTCCATGCCACCTCCAAGGCGCTCGGCTTCGACATCGATTACAGGCGTCTGCTCGGCGAATTCCAAAGCCGGGGTGTGCTGTTGCGGGCCTTCTACTACACGACCGTCATCGAGAATCAGGAGTATTCGTCGATCCGCCCGTTGATCGATTGGCTCGGCTATAACGGATACACCGTCGTCACCAAGCTCACTAAGGAGTTCGTCGACGCCACCACGGGCCGCCGCAAGGTGAAGGGCAGCATGGATGTCGATCTCGCCGTAAGTGCGATGGAGCTCGCCAAGCACGTCGATCAGATCGTGCTGTTCTCGGGCGACGGGGATTTTCGTTCGCTGGTGGAAGCCCTGCAACGCCGCGGCGTCCGCGTGACGGTCGTCTCCACACTCTCCACCCAGCCACCCATGGTCGCCGACGACCTTCGCCGACAGGCCGACATATTCATTGACCTGGCAGAACTGAGACACAAAGTGGGGCGCGATCCGGTCGACCGGCCGGGATCGCGCGAAATGCGTCAGTCGCCGCAATTCCTCGCGCGCGGAGCGATCAATCGCGGCGATCCGGTGGAGTGATCCTGCCGGACGGCGGCCGGATCCTCACACGTCGAAGAACACCGTCTCCTCCGGCCCCTGCAGATGGATCGTGAAGGAATACACGACCTTGCCGGCGCGCTCGCTGCGCTTTGCGATCAGCGTCGAACGCCGGGCCGGCTGTTCGATCAGGTTGAGCACGGGGTCGGCGGCGTTGGCGGCCTCTTCATCCGAGAAATAGAGCCGCGTGTTGAGACCGATGTTGATGCCGCGCGCGACGATCCAGACATTGATGTGCGGCGCGCATGTCCGGCCCGCCTTGTCGAGGATCGCGCCCGGCTTGATGGTCTCGAAGGTGACGAGAGCGCTCTCGAAGTCGGAGCCGGCGCGGCCCCAGCCGCGAAACTCCTGCTCCAGCGCGCCGGCCGAGCGATCGGCCGGATGGTTGTAGCGGCCGCTCGCATTGGCTTGCCAGATCTCCAGCAGCACGTCGCGCAGCGGCGTGCCGGCGCCGTCGAGCACCTTGCCTTCCAGCGTGATGCGCTCGCCTTCCGTATTCGGCGTCGTCAGGACATTCGAGAAGTTCTTCTCAAAGATATCGAAGCCGGCCATCGCCGGGATCAAGCCGATATGGACGTAGGGCCCGGCCGTCTGCGAGGCGGTTTCCTTGAGATAGTTGAGCGGCTGCGGCATGGCTCAGTTCCCCGCGGTGCGGTTTTCAAAATAGGTGGAGCGCTGGCCGCGCAGGACGATGTCGAAGCGGTAGGCCAGCGAGTCGAACGGCGTCGAGGCGTTGAGGTCGAGCGGCGCCACGAGGCGGTCGAGCGCATCCTTGTCCGGAATCGTCGTCAGGATCGGACAAACCGGGATCAGGGGATCGCCCTCGAAATACATCTGCGTGATCAGCCGCTGCGCAAAGCCCGAACCGAACACCGAGAAATGGATGTGGGCGGGACGCCAGCTGTTGACGTAGTTGCGCCAGGGATAAGGCCCCGGCTTCACGGTGCGGAAATAATAGTAACCGGTGTCGTCGGTGAGCGCGCGGCCGCAGCCGCCGAAATTCGGGTCGACCGGCGCCAGATAGGTGTCCTTCTTGTGCCGGTAACGGCCGCCGGCATTGGCCTGCCAGAACTCGACCAGCGTGTTCGGAACGCCCCGGCCGGTCTCATCCAGCACGCGGCCGTGGACGATGATGCGCTCGCCGACGGGATCGCCGTCCCTGGCGTAGTTGCGGATCAGATCATTGTCGAGCGGGCCGAGGTCGTTGTGGCCGAACACTGGCCCCGTAATCTCGGAGACCGAGTTCTCCAGCGACAGCAGCGACTGGCGCGGCGAGCGCAGCACCGACGATTTGTAGCCGGGCGCATGTGCCGGCGGATGGATCGAGCGGTCGCGCTGGAAGAAGCCGCCGTCGCCGAGTGGGGGCGTCAAGGGCTCGGGACTGTTGAGGCGGGGATCCCGCAAGGCTGGCGCCTGGGCATTCATCGTGTCTCTCCCTGGGGCGCCCGGGACCGGACGCGCGGCTTATTGGGAGACCATGGGCCGGTCTATTCCACAGATAAATAGATCGATTATAATATATTGCATGAAAGAAATCGATCATTTGGCGCTCGACGGCCACGCTCTCGAACTGTTCCTCGCCGTGCTGGAGGAAGGCTCGGTCACGGCAGCCGCCACCCGGCTCGGCCTGACGCAATCCGCCGTCAGCCACGCCCTGAACAAGCTGCGGCGGATCGCGGGCGATCCGCTGTTCGCCAAATCCGGCCGAGGCATCGTCGCAACCGCGCATGCGCAAGCATTGGCCGCAAAGGCGCGCGCACTGATCGACGAGATGCGGAGCTTTGCCGGCGGCGTCAGCTTCGAGCCGCCACGCGCGCAGCTTTCGCTGACGGTCGCCGCCAATGACTTCCAGCGCGATCTGCTGCTGCCCCGGTTCTTCGACTATGTCGCCGGCCAGGTGAAGAGCCTGAACCTGCGCGTGATCCCCTCGCAATCGCCCTCGCCCGCGATGCTGCGCGAAAACCGCTGCGATCTCCTGATCACGCCGCTGCCACCGTCCGGCATCGACATCGTGCAGAAGCGCCTGCTCCAGGACCATTACGTCTGTTACTTCGATGCCAAGGCACGTACCGCACCGGCCAGCCGCAGCGCCTATCTCGCCGCGCGCCACATCACCGTCGTCTATACCGACAATGAGCGGCTCGATTTCGACCGCCGGCTGGCGGCCAACGGTCTTCACCGCGACATCGCGATCTCGGTGCCGAGCTTTTCCGGCGTGCCGTCCTTCCTGCGCGGCTCGCAGATGCTGGCGAGCATGCCGAGCCTGCTCGCATCCGGCGTGATGCGCGGTTTTGCGCAAACGCGGATTCCGCTGGCGTCCCGCACGCGGACGCTGGCCGAGCTGCCCATGTTCATGGTCTGGCACCAACGCTATCAGAAAGATCCGGCTCATCGCTGGGTCAGGAGCCAGCTCGAGACGGTCGCAGCGACGGCCGCCAAGGCTTGATAAGACCTGATCGCCGATACCGCCTTTCGGAAGACCACCCCTCGCCAAACCCACTGGTTGCGCGCGGGCCGCCGCGCTAAAATCCCCCCATGACAGTGACCGATATTGCGAGCCGGACCTACAATCACAGCTGGCGGCTGGACCCCATCATCCGCAGCCTGCTTGATACCGACTTCTACAAGCTATTGATGTTGCAAATGATTCGGGAAGACTACCCGGATCAGCAGGTGACCTTCTCGGTCATCAACCGCTCGCGCCATGTCCGGCTTGCCGAGATCATCGACGAAGGCGAGCTGCGCGCCCAGCTCGACCATGCCCGCACCATCCGCTTCACCAAGAAGGAGCTGATCTGGCTGGCTGGTAACACCTTCTACGGCAAGACCCACATGTTCTCGGCGGACTTCATCCGCTGGCTGGCCGAATTCCGCCTGCCCGAGTATGAGCTGCGCAAGGTCGAGGGCCAGTACGAATTGCATTTCCACGGACCGTGGACCCACACCACGATGTGGGAGATCCCGGCGCTCGCGATCCTCAACGAGCTGCGCTCGCGCGCGGCGACGAAAGGCCGCGGCCGCTTCGAGCTCGACGTGCTCTATGCCCGCGCCAAGGCAAAGCTGTGGACCAAGGTGGAGCGGCTGCGCAAGCTTGAAAATCTGCGCCTGTCCGACTTCGGCACACGTCGCCGTCACGGCTTCCTCTGGCAGCGCTGGTGCGTGGAGGCGGTGAAGGAAGGCCTCGGCCCGTCCTTCATCGGCACCTCCAACGTGCTGCTCGCGATGGACAATGACCTCGAAGCCATCGGCACCAACGCGCATGAGCTGCCGATGGTCGCCGCGGCACTTGCCAGGGACGACGAGGAGTTGCGCTGGGCGCCCTATCGCATTCTCGACCAGTGGCGCCAGACTTATGGCGGCAATTTGCTGATCGCGCTGCCCGACGCCTTCGGCACCAAGGCCTTCCTGCGCGACGCGCCGGAATGGGTCGCGGACTGGACCGGCTTCCGCCCCGACAGCGCGCCGCCGATCCAGGCCGGCGAGGAGATCGTCGCCTGGTGGGAAAAGAAGGGGCGCAATCCCAGGGACAAGCTGCTCGTCTTTTCCGATGCCATGGATGTCGGCTCGATCGAGGAGACCTATCACCACTTCGCCGGCCGGGTGCGGCTCTCCTTCGGCTGGGGTACCAACCTCACCAACGACTTCGTCGGCTGCCCGCCGGACGGCTCGTTCAATCTCGATCCGATCTCGCTGGTCTGCAAGGTGTCGTCGGTCGACGGCCATCCGGCCGTCAAGCTCTCCGACAATCCGGAGAAGGCGACCGGCATGCCCTCGGAGATCGAGCGTTATCTGCGCGTGTTCGGCGACGCCGGCCGCGTCCGCAAGCCGGTGCTGGTCTAACGGCGCGACGAAATTCTCTCCATCGGGTAAACCGCGCACGACCAATGCGAGGCATTGCTTCGTCGATACCGCGCCTTGTCCGATTTGCCGGCATTTGAAGCGATCTGCGCATATCAGCTTCACAGCGCTTTCACCCTGCGATGCAGTCTCCTCCGCCTTTCAGGCCGAGTTAAGCAACCATCTCCTCTACTTCGCGTTGTAGGCGCAGCGCTCCGCTGGGGGTCATTGCGCGATTTGGGGAACGCAGGGTGTTTCGCAGAACAGCGACGTCGACGAAGGGACACAGCTTCCTTCATGTCATCAAGCTCGTCTCGCCTTTCGTGACGGTCGTCGTGCTTCAGGCGGCGATCGCGGGATTCAGTCTCGAGGTAATGTCGTCGGTCCGCGCCTATGTCGCGGGCGAAGCGATGTGGTCGCGCTCGCAGAAGAACGCCGTCTATTTCCTCAATCTCTATTTGCATTCGGGCGATGCCAGCCAGTTCACGCAATACCAGGCCTCGCTTGCCGTTCCCATCGGCGACGAGTTCGCGCGCTGGGCGCTCGAGCGCGATCCGGTCGACGTCGAGACCGCTCGCATCGGCTTGCTGCAAGGCGGCAACCATCCCGATGACGTCCCGGGACTGATCTGGCTGTTTCGCTACTTCAACCGCGTCAGCTTCCTTCAGGAAGCGATCCGCGAGTGGGCCGCCACCGATCCCATGCTGCTCGAGCTCAGCGTCTTCGGCGAAGTCATCCGGTCCGAATTGGAGAACGGTCCCGTTCAGGACACGAACCGCCTGCAATTCCTGTCGTCGCGGCTCTCCGAGCTCAACACCCAGTTCACGGTGCATGCCAACCGGTTCTCCACTGTGCTCGGCGAAGGCTCCCGCGCCATCAAGCTGGCGCTGACTGGCATCAACATCGTCACCGCCGTGACGCTGATCCTGCTCCTGATCTGGCACACCAGGCGATTGGTACTGCAGCGGCAGTCCTTCGAAGACGCCCTGCATGCCGAGAAGGAACGCCTGGCGTGGCAGGCATCGCACGACTGGCTGACCGGCCTGTCCAACCGCCGCGCCTTTGAGGCGCGCCTGCAAAGCGAACTGGACGTTGCCGCGGCGGGTTCGCTGGGCCTGATCCTGCTCGACCTCGACCAGTTCAAGAACGTCAACGACAGCTGCGGGCACCTTGCCGGCGACAGCCTGCTTTGCCAGGTCTCCCGCCTCCTGCAACAGGATCGGCATCCGCGTGACCTGGTGGCCCGGCTGGGCGGCGACGAATTCGGCCTGATCCTGCCGCAGTGCTCGCCTGCGAACGCGGTCGACATCGCCGAACGGCTGCGGCGATCGCTCGAGCTGTTCAACTTCGCCTGGGACGATCGCTGCTTTGCGGTGACCGCCAGCATCGGCGTCACCTGCATCACCGACGCCAACACCACGCTCGAAGGTGCGATGCGGCGCGCGGATGCCGCCTGCTATCGCGCCAAGGAAAAGGGACGCAACCGCGTTCAGGTCGACGGCGGAAGACCTGATGTCGTCGTCGTTGCGGCCCGGCCGCGCGAGGCCGCGCGCGCCTGACGCTCTCCGCCGTCACCGCGGAGGCACGATCCCGAGACCCACCAGATGCGCATCGATGAATTGTTCGACCTGCTGACGCAGCATCTGCGGCGGCACGGCCACCATGCGCTCCTCGAGACCGAGCGAGATGATGCCATGCACGGCAGAAAACAAGGTGCGCGACAACAGCGCGATCTTCACGTCATCCGCATCCGGTAGCAGCCGCACCAGGGGCGGATGCATCAGCGCAAAAGCGTCCATCACCATCTGCAGGATGTCGTCGGGATAAGGACGGTCGTCCTCCATCCGATGCTCGAACAGTGAGCGCAGCAGATTGGCGTGCTCCGTGAAGAATTCGAGATAAGTCTCGGCAAGCCCATAGAGCTGGCGAACGGGATCTTCGGCCGGAACCCCGCGAAGCCGGGCCGTGAGGGCCTGAACGGTCTCCCGATTGACGGTCAGGATTACCCCGTCGAAGTCGCCGAACTCGTTATAGACGCTGCCAACGGAGCAGCCGGCGGCCTCGGCAACGTCCCGAACCTTCAACGATCTCAATCCTTTAGTCGCGATAATGCCGCGCGCGATCTCCAGGATCTGGAGGCGCCGCCGATTTTTTTTCTGATCCCGCAGTGATTCTTCTTGAACATTGTTCATTTTCAAGCTACTCATGTGAACATTGTTCAAATTAACCCGGAGACGACCAAAATGCAAACCCTCGCTGTTGATATCGCCGCCACCTTCGTCGACGACGCCACCGCCCTGGTAACAGGCCTTGGCCGCGCCCTGCTGCGGTTCGCCATGACGCCGATCGATCGCATCGCAAATGCCTGCGACATCGCCGGCGTGCTTGCCGAACGCCGCGCGACCTTTCGGATGTGGCAATCGAGCCGCGCGCGCGCCCGTCAAGAGGGCCGCCGATTCAGCTTGCTCCGCCGCCTCTCGCCCTTTCGTCACCTCGCCCATCTCACCTGAGGCGCACGCGACCTGCACACGCGGGTCGGCTCGAATGCAAGAACTGGTTGCAAGGAAGGACTCACCATGTCCCGATGTTCGCGGCCGATCTCGCCAGACTTCAGTGACGCGGTTCAGCTTTTCCTCATCGCTCGGCGCATACCCGATAAGGCGCGCCCAGATATTTTGCGAACCTAACGACACCGCTTGGAGACCAACAGGATCAGAGGGATCGAGGGGACAAGGCAGGCCGGCCATCAGCGCCCGCAATCGTTCGTCCCCTCCCCTTCCGGTCGTGACGCTTCAAAGACAACGTAACGAACCTCATTCTGCCTTTCCAAAACAGGACTAGTCATGATCAGGGAATTGATGTCGTCACGCCGCTTTGCCCCACTGTTCTGGGCGCAATTCTTCTCGGCGCTCAATGACAACGTGCTCAAGAACGCGCTCGTCATCATCCTGCTTTACAGTGCCGCAACCGGCCACGGCGATGCGCTGGTGACGGTGGCAGGCGCCGTCTTCATCTTCCCCTATTTCATCCTGTCCGGGCTCGGCGGCCAGCTCGCCGACAAATACGTCAAATCCGTCGTCGCAAGGCGGCTCAAATTCGCCGAGATCTTCGCCGCGGCCTTTGCCGCCGCCGGCTTCTTCCTGCACTCGGTGCCGCTCTTGTTCGCAGCGCTCGCCCTGTTCGGCGTCATCGCCGCGCTGTTCGGACCCGTGAAATACGCCATGCTTCCGGATCAGCTCGAGCTCGGTGAGCTCGCGACCGGCAACGCGCTGGTCGAAGGCGCGACCTTCATGGCGATCCTGCTCGGCACCGTCGCCGGCGGCCAGTTCGTGGCGGGATCCGCGCATATGGGCTGGGTCGCATCGGCCGTGGTCGTGCTGGCCCTGTTGTCATGGGCCTTCGCCTCCCGCATTCCGCAGACGACGCCTTCTGCGCCCGATCTGCCAGTCGACGCCAATCCCTGGACCTCGACGGTGGGCCTTCTCAGGACCCTGCATGCCGACCACCGGCTGTGGGACGGCACCGTGATCGTCTCCTGGTTCTGGCTGGTCGGCGCGATCGTGCTGTCGCTGCTGCCGGCGCTGGTCAAGGATGTCGTCGGCGGCACCGAGGGTGTAGTGACGCTGTGCCTTGCGATCTTCGCAATCGGCATCGCCATCGGCTCGCTGTTCGCTGCCAGCCTCAGCCACGTTCGCCCGAACCTCGCGCTGGTGCCGATCGGCGCCATCATCATGGGGTTTGCCGGCCTCGATCTCGCCTGGGCCATCGGCGTGACGGCCAAGGGCCAGGACATCACCGCAGCCGGTTTCGCGACCTCGTTCGCAGGCCTGCGTATGCTCGTCGACTTCGTCGCCTTCGCATTCGGCGGCGGCCTGTTCGTCGTTCCGTCCTTCGCCGCCGTCCAGGCCTGGTCGGCACCGTCCGAGCGCGCCCGCATCATCGCCGCGGGCAACGTGCTGCAGGCCGCCTTCATGGTGGTCGGCTCGCTGTTCGTCGCGCTGCTGCAGGCGGCCGGCCTTCACATCGGCTGGATCTTCTTCGGGCTCGGCGCCGCCAGCTTCGGCGCGGTCTGGTTCGTGCTGACGAAATGGGGCAAGGAAGGCGTGCGCGATTTCGGCGGACTGCTGTTCCGCGCACTGTTCCGCACCGAGGTTCGCGGCCTCGAGAACCTGCCGCCTGCCGGCACGCGCATGCTGATCGCGCCGAACCATGTCAGCCTGATCGACGGCCCAATGCTGCACGCCGTGCTGCCGATCGACGCGAGCTTCGCGGTCGACACCGGCATCGCCAAGGCCTGGTGGGCCAAGCCGTTCCTGCGCGTCGTCAAGCACTACACCATGGATCCGAGCAAGCCGCTGGCTGCGCGCGACCTGATCAAGCTGGTTGCCGCCGGCGAACCGGTGGTGATCTTTCCGGAAGGACGCATCACCGTCTCCGGCTCGTTGATGAAGGTCTATGACGGCACCGCGATGATCGCGGACAAGGCCGACGCGGTGGTCGTGCCCGTTCGCATCGAAGGTGCGCAGCGCTCGCATCTCAGCTACCTCAACTCCAGCCAGATCAAGCGCTCGTGGTTTCCGCGGGTGACGGTCACCATCCTGCCGCCCGTCAAGCTTCCGGTCGACCCGGCGCTGAAGGGCAAGGCGCGCCGCAATGCCGCCGGCGCCGCACTTCAGGACGTGATGATCGATGCGATGGTCAAGAACGCCATGCTCGATCACTCGCTGTTCGAGGCGCTCGGACACGCCTATCGCGATCGCGACACCGGCAAGGTCATCATCGAGGACGCGCTCGGTACCAAGCTGACCTATCGCAAGCTGATCCTTGGCGCGCAGGTCTTGAGCCGGAAGCTCGAGACCGGCACCGCCGTGGGCGAGAATGTCGGTGTGCTGTTGCCGAATTCCGCGGGCGTCGCCGTGGTCTTCATGGCACTGCAGAACATCGGCCGGGTCCCGGCGATGCTCAACTTCTCGGCCGGCCCGGTCAACGTCCTCGCGGCCATGAAGGCCGCGCAGGTCAAGACCGTGCTGACATCGAAGGCCTTCATCGAGAAAGGCAAGCTCGACAAGCTGATGGCTGCGATCTCCGCGGAAGCCCGGGTCGTCTATCTCGAGGACGTCCGCGCCTCGATCGGGACGGCCGACAAGATCAAGGGCTTGCTCGCAGGCACCGCTCCGCGCGTCGCCCGCCAGGCCAGCGATCCCGCCGTCGTGCTGTTCACGTCAGGTTCGGAAGGCACGCCCAAGGGCGTGGTGCTGTCCCACCGCAACATCCTCGCCAACGCGGCGCAGGCGCTGGCGCGGGTCGATGCCAACGCCAATGACAAGGTGTTCAACGTGCTGCCGGTATTCCACTCGTTCGGGCTGACCGGCGGGATGATGATGCCGATGCTCGCAGGCATTCCGATCTACATGTACCCCTCGCCGCTGCACTACCGGATCGTGCCCGAGCTGATCTACCAGACCGGCGCGACGATCCTGTTCGGCACCGATACGTTCCTCACCGGCTACGCGCGCTCGGCGCACGCCTACGACTTCCGCACCCTGCGCCTCGTGATCGCCGGCGCAGAAGCGGTCAAGGACCGGACGCGGCAGGTGTTCATGGAGCGCTACGGCATCCGCATCCTCGAAGGCTACGGCGTCACCGAGACCGCGCCCGTGCTGGCGATGAACACGCCGATGGCCAACCGCCCCGGCACCGTCGGCCGCCTCTCACCGCTGATGGAAAGCCGCCTCGATCCGGTCCCCGGCATCGAGGAGGGTGGACGGCTCTCGGTGCGTGGACCGAACGTGATGCTCGGATATTTGCGGGCCGAAAATCCCGGCGTGCTCGAAACGCTTCCCGACGGCTGGCACGACACCGGCGACATCGTCGCGATCGACGCGGCCGGCTTCATCACCATCAAGGGGCGCGCCAAGCGCTTTGCCAAAATTGCCGGCGAAATGGTGTCGCTGTCCGCGGTCGAGAGCATCGCCGCGACGTTGTGGCCGCAGGCTGCATCGGTCGCCGTCTCGATCCCCGATCCGCGCAAGGGCGAGCGCATCGTGCTGCTGACGACGGAGAAGAACGCCGAGCGCAGCGCGATGCAGGGCCAGGCCAAGTCGATCGGCGCGTCCGAGCTGACCGTTCCCGCGGCGATCATCGTGGTCGACAAGGTGCCGCTGCTCGGCACCGGCAAGACCGACTACGTCACCGCAACGACGATGGCACGCGAGCAGGCGTCCGCGCCGGAGCGGGAGGTCGCGTAGGACAGATGCACGAGGCGCCTCAATCAGGCGACGCGCGATGCCCGGGAGTGGTTCTGCTTCACGGCTCGCGCGAACCTCGGCATCCCTGACGAAGCTGGAACGGGCGCTCCGCGCGGCCGGCTTCGCAACGCTCAACATCGACTATCCCAGCTGCAGCAAGCCGATCGCGGCATTTCGTCGCGCATTCGATGGGCGGGCTCGTCGCGCGCGCTTATATCGCGAAACACCGGCCGGCCCGGCTTGGCCGCGTCGTGATGCTGGGCACGCCGAACAGCGGCAGCGAGGTCGCTGATCTCCTGCGGGGATTTTTGCCCTATCGCAAATTCTACGGGCCAGCCGGGCTCGAGCTCACCACCACGCCTGCGACCGCGCCGAATGCCCTCCCCGCCATCGACTATCCGGTCGGCGTGATCGCAGGAAGCCGCTGCAACGGCGCGTCGCGTTCGGCGAAACGGGCGATCGCCGGGTGAATGTCGTCCGCAAGTGTCTCGTCGTTCTACCGAAGCCGAATGACGGGCGGGTGTCGGTGCAGAGCGCGATGCTGGCCGGTATGGCCGACCATATCGTCGTGAAGACGTCGCATACCGGGCTTCCGCGTCACGCTGCCGCAATCGAACAGACCATCGCCTTCCTGCGCGAGGGCCGCTTTCAACCGAGGTAACGGGTCACGCTGCAGTCCGCCGCTCCTGCGCATAGCGCACCAGCGCGGCGAAGCGATAGATGCCGTGCACGAACTTGCCATAGGGCATGGTGACGAACAGCGCGAACACCGCGCCGAGATGCAGCGCCAGCAGCGGCCCCATCGCGGCGGTCTCACGCAGGACCAGAAGCGCCATACCGGTGAGGCCGGTCAGGAACAGCATGGCGATGAAGCCGACATCCATGCCGTAGCGGTACTCGTCGAGCAGCGCCGGATCGCGTCGCATCCTGGCCATGAACAGACCGACCGGGCCGATGATCAAACCGATTCCGCCGAGCGTGCCCAGCACCACCGGCAGGTCCCACCACGGATACGGCGCCTCGCGGCCGAGCAGATAGTGATACAGCGTGGCAACCGAAGTGGCGGCGAAGCACAGCAGGAAGCCGTAGAAGGTCAGGTGGTGATACAGCTTGCGCCGGTCGGTCGGCTTGTCGTCCTCGTTGTAGCAGCCGACACCGCCGCCATGGAGATAGCGCAGCTCGCCGGCATCGCGGATCGCCTGAAAGATCGAACCGCCGTCGGCGCGGCCGCCGACGGGCGCGCCGATGTCGCGCCAGAAAGCGCGCACGCTCATCACGAACGCGAGGATCGCATAGAGGAACGCGACGCTGAACAGCGCCGCCATCGCGTTGTGCGGCATCAGTTTGTAGAACGCGCCGGGGCCGGTGTGCACGCCGAACAGCACGCTGCGGTCGTTCAGGGCAGCGAAGGCGAGGATGAAGGCGGCCATGCTGAGCGCGGCGACGATGCTGATGACGAGGCCGTTGCGGGCGAAGGCGCCGGACAGCACCCTCGGCCAGGCATAAGCGGCATAGGATTCCGCGCGTGCAATTGCGAGCGTCTGGGGAACGTTGACGTTGAACTCGTGCGGCGGCGAGAACTGGCAATCGACGTAGCAGGCGCCGCAGGAATGGCAGAGATTGGCGAGATAGTTGAGGTCGCCGTCGGAGAAGGCGCGGCGCATTTCCATCGCGGGAAATACCGCGCACAGCCCCTCGCAGTAGCGGCAGGAATTGCAGACCGTCATCAGACGGTCGGCCTCGTCCAGAATTTTGGTTCCGTGCATGGCTTTACTTCGTCAGGCCCTTAGTCTCGAGCCATTTCTGAATAAGGCCCGCGACCTCGAGGTTGTTCTTGTCCATCATCACCATATGCGAATTGCCCTTGATGCCGGCCTGTGGGAGGTCGACGACGTCGACGCTGCCGCCGGCAGCCTTGATGGCGTCGGCAAAGGCGATGCCGTTGGCGCGGATCTTGGGCCAGCGTGAATCGCGCTCGATATAGTCGCCATAGATGATGAGGGTCGGGATGTTCTTCAGCACATCCGCCTTGGCGGGATCGCCGATGCCGGCCGGCTCGATCGCGATCAGCGCCTTGACCTTGCCGGGCCGGGCTTGCGCCACCTTGAAGCCGAAGCTGCCGGCCTGGCTGTGGAACAGGATCACCGAGGGGCCGACGCGATCGATCTCGGCGATATAGGCAGCGACGATCGCATCATCCGTCGTGGTCCAGCGCGGCACGTTCTGCTTGACGAAGTTCTCGTAGCCCTCGACGGGAAACTGGTTGCCCGGCAACAGCTTTCGCTTGGCGGGATCGGCATCGTAGGAGTTGGGCCCTTCGCCGATGCGGAAACGTTCGAACGCATTGGCGGTGGTGAGGAAGACCGGCTCGCTCTTGAATATGTCAGGGTATTGCGCCCAGCCAGCGCGCCCGCGCTCTACCGCGTCGGAATTGTAGACCGCCCACCCCTTGCGCAGAAAATAGTTCAGCCAGCCTTCGCGCCCATCGGGCGTAGTCTCGTAGGTGACGCCGGTCAGTCCGCCGCCATGCCACATCAGCAGCGGATAGGCGCCCTTCTCGTTCGCGGGCAGGAAATACTGCACGTACATCTGCTCGACCTGATACGTGCCGTTGGGATCGACCTTGGCCGGCACGCCGCCGGGCGTGAACACGACCTCCTTCACCGGCTTGCCGGAAATTTCGACGAGACGTCCGCCGACGTGGAACGAACCCATATCGCGCAGGGTGATCGGCTCGGCGGCGTAGGCGTGGCTGACGGTCAACAGCGCCGTGATCGAAGCAATGGCAATGCGCGACATGGTTCCTCCCAGATTCTTTTCTTTAGTTCTTCGCATGGCGTGCCGCTTCCCGACCCGCGATCCGCCCGAACACGCTGCCGATGGTCATGCCCATGCCGGCGGCATAGCCTTTGCCGAGCACGTTGCCAGCCATGATCTCACCGGCCGCGAACATATTGCCCGACGGCTTACCGTCAGCCATCAGCATCCGCGCCTCCTTGGTTACGCGCGTGCCGAGATAGGTGAAAGTGATGCCGGGCCGCACCGGATAGGCGAGATAAGGCGGCGTCTCGATCTTGCGCGCCCAGTGCGTCTTCTGCGGCGTGATGCCCTCGGTGCGGCAGTCGTCCAGAATGGTGTGATCGAAGGTGCCGGATAGCGCCGCGGCGTTGAATTCGGTAATGGTCTTCTCCAGCGCAGCAGGATCGAGATCGAGCTTGCCGGCGAGCTCGGCCACGGTCTGTCCGGCGATCGGCGGAAACAGCGTCGGCATGAAGCTCGGGACCACGGTGGAGTCGAAGATGATGTAGGCGATCTGGTCGGGCTGCGCCGCGACCAGCCGGCCCCAGATCGCGTAGCGCTTCGGCCAGATATCCTCGCCCTCGTCATAGAAGCGCTGGGCATGCTTGTTGACGACAATGCCGAACACCACGGAGTCGTGCCGCGTGATGATCCCGCCGTCGAATTTCGGCGCGCGGGCATCGATCGCGACCGCATGGCACTGGGTGGGATCACCGACCTCCTGCACACCCTTGTCGAGCAGCATCTTCAGGATCGAGCCGCGATTATAGGGCGTGCCGCGGATCAGGAAATTGTCGGCAGCCTCACCCCAATATTGCTTCAGCCATTCGATGTTGGCCTCGAACCCGCCGGCCGCGGCGACCAGCGAGGTCGCGCGGATCTCGGTCTCGTCCCCGATCGGCCGTTTCAAGCGCGCGGCGAGGAACATGCCGTCTTCGATCACGAGGTCGGTGACCTCGGCGTCGTATTTGACCTCGACGCCGAGCCGCTCTGCAGTGAGATAGAGTGCATTCAGCATTGCGCGGCCGCCGCCGAGGAAGAAGGAATTGGTGCGGCCGAGGCTCAGCGTGCCGCCAAGCGAGGGCTGCCAGCGCACGCCCTGCTCCACGATCCAGTTCAGGATATCCTTGGACTCGCGGATCATGTGGCGCGCGAGCATCTCGTCGGTCTGCCCGCCGGTGACGCGCAGCAGGTCTTCCCAGAATTCCTCTTCGGTGTAGGGGCCGGTCAGGATTTCGGTTGCGGCGTCATGGGCGCAACGCATATTGCGGGTGTGGCGGGTATTGCCGCCGCGATAGAATTTTGGCGCGCCTTCGAGCACCAGCACCGAGGCACCGCCGCGCCGCGCCGCGATCGCCGCGCACAGCGCCGCGTTGCCGCCGCCGATCACCAGCACGTCGTATTTGCTGCTCATGCCGTCCGTCCGATGCGACGAAGTTGGAGACATTCTATCCGCCGGCGGCCCGATCGACCGAGCCGCCATTGCGTACCTTTGTATACAAAGATATACAAGAGCCGTGCAAGCGTCACCTCTGCATGGGCAGGATGCGCCTTGCTTCGAGGGAACATGGCGAGGCGCCCGGTAAAGACAGGTGGATCGATCGCGCGCGGCGGCGTTGCCCTGGGCGAGGCCGTGTTCCGCTCGCTCTGCGAGGCACTCCAGGCCGGCAACTACCGCGCCGGCGACCGCCTGCGCGAGGAAGAGGTCGCGCAGCGGCTCAAGGTCAGCCGCACCCCGGTGCGCGAAGCGCTCGGCCGGCTCGCCGCGCGCGGTTTCGTCGAGCCCGCCGGCGGCCGCGGGCTGATCGTGCGCAATCTCGACATCTCCGAGGTACTTGAGCTTTACGCCATGCGCGAGATCATGGAAGGCGCCGCGGCGCGCCTTGCCGCCGAACACGCTTCGGCGCCTGAGGTCGATGCGCTCCGGGATATCGAGCAGGCTTTTGCCGAGTCCTCCGCGACCGACGCCGCCGAGATGGCAGGAGAATTGGCAAGGCTCAACCGCGCGTTCCACGAAGCCATCTGCCGCGCCGCGCGCAACCGCTATCTCGACAATGCCTCGCGCGAATTACAGGACTGGATCGCGCTGCTGGGTCCGACCACCTTCACGGTGACAGGCCGTCCCTCGACCAGTCACGGCGAGCATCAGGCGATCATCGACGCCATCGCCGCCCGCGACGGCGACAAGACCGAGCAGCTTGCGCGCGCACACATCCGCGAGGCGCTGCGCTGCCGGCTCAAGCTGTTGCAGAAGCAGTAGGCGCTTGACGCTCAGGCCACGACGTCGGCAATGATCGCCTTCAACGCGTCCCGCACATCGGCCGGCCTCAGCCGCACCTGCAAGCCGCGCTGGCCGCCATTGAGATAGACCTGATCATGCCCGAGCGCGCTCTGCTCGATCACAGTGCCGACCTGCTTGCGCTGACCGAACGGGCTGATGCCGCCGACCTTGTAGCCGGTGACGCGCTCGGCCTCGGGCGGCTTCATCATCTGCGCCGACTTGCCGCTCGCGGCCGCTGCTAGCTTCTTCATCGAGACTTCCTGGTCGGACGGCACGATCACGCAGACCGGCTTGCCATCGACCAGCGCCATCAGCGTCTTGAGGACGCGCGCCGGGTCTTCGCCCAGCGCGGCCGCCGCCTGGAGCCCGATGCTCTCGGCATCAGGATCGTACTCGTAGGTGTGAACGGTGAAGGCAACACCGGCGGCTTCAAGCGCACGGGTGGCTGGGGTGGCTTTGGACATGGGCCACGTTTAGCACCGTCATTGCGAGGAGCGAAGCAACACCACTGGCCGTCGTCCCGGCGAACGCCGGGACCCATAACCCCAGGGAGGAGTTTGGCGAAGACTCGTGGTCGGGACTGCGACCGCTCGCAATCGAGAGATCCCGCGGTATGGGTCCCGGCGTTCGCCGGGACGACAGCGGTGGGTTGGCGAAGCCGCACCGCCAAACGAATACCGAACCCTACTCCGCCGCGTCCCGCATCTCCGCGCGTTCGGCCCTGGCCGCGCAGAACTTGAACTCCGGGATCTTGCCGAACGGATCGAGCGCCGGATTGGTCAAAAGGTTCGCAGCCGCCTCCGCGTAGCAGAACGGCATGAACACCATGTTCTCCGGCACGTCGCGGTCGGAGCGGACCTTGACCTCGACCGCGCCGCGGCGGGTCTCCAGGCGAATGAAATCGCCCGGCACCAGCTTCTTCTTGCGCATGTCCTTCGGCGACATGAACGCGACGGCCTCGGGCTCGATCTGGTCGAGCACCTGCGCACGGCGGGTCATCGAACCGGTGTGCCAGTGCTCCAGCACGCGGCCGGTCGACAGCACCATCGGATACTCGGCGTCGGGGATCTCGTCCGGCGGGATGACCTTGGCCGGCACGATCTTGCCGCGGCCGCTCGCGGTCGGAAAGCCCGTGGTGAAGATGATCTCGTTGCCGGGCTTGTCGGGATCGTCGACCGGATAGGTCACCGCGCCTTCGCGCACCAGCCGCTCCCAGGTGATGTTCTTCAGCGACGGCATCAGCTCTGCCATCTCGGTGAAGACATCGCCGGGGCCGGCGTAATTCCAGGGCAGGCCCATGCGCTTGCCGATCTCCTGGATGATCCAGAGATCCTGCCGTGCATCGCCGGGCGGCTTGATCACCTGACGCGCGAGCTGCACGCGGCGATCGGTGTTGGTGAAGGAGCCGTCCTTCTCCGCGAACGCCGAAGCCGGCAGGATGACGTCGGCATGGAACGCGGTCTCGGTGACGAAGAGATCCTGCACCACGAGATGATCGAGCATGGCGAGTGCCTGGCGCGCATGCTGCAGATCCGGATCGGACATCGCGGGGTTCTCACCCTCGATATACATGCCCGTGATCTCGCCGGCGTGGATCGCATTCATGATCTCGACCACGGTCAGGCCGCGGACGGGATCGAGGTCCTGCTGCCACAGCTTTTCGAAGCTGCCGCGCAGATCGTCGCGCCCCACCGGCTGATAGTCCGGCAGGAACATCGGGATGAGGCCGGCGTCGGAGGCGCCCTGCACGTTGTTCTGGCCGCGCAGCGGATGCAGGCCGGTGCCGGGACGGCCGACCTGGCCGGTGATCAGCGCCAGCGCGATCAGGCAGCGCGCATTGTCGGTGCCGTGGACATGCTGGCTGATGCCCATGCCCCAGAAGATGATTGACGATTTTGCGCGGGCATATGTCCGGGCAACCTCGCGCAGAGTTTGCGCCGGGACGCCGCAGATCGCCTCCATCTTCTCGGGCGTGAACTCCTTGATCTTCTCCTTGAGGTCCTCGAAGCCTTCGGTGTAGCCGGCGATGTACTGGTCGTCGGTCAGGCCTTCGGTGATGATCGTATTGATCATCGCGTTCAGCATGGCGACGTCGGAGCCGGGCTTGAACTGCAGATGCTTGGTCGCATGGCGCGACAGCGTCTGCCGGCGCGGATCCATCACGAACAGCTTGGCGCCGTTCTGCTTGACCGCATTCTTGATGAAGGTCGCGGCGACCGGATGGTTCACGGTCGGGTTGGCGCCGATCACGATGATGACCTCGGCATCCATCGCGGCCGAGAATGGCGCCGACACCGCGCCCGAGCTCAGGCCTTCGAACAGCGCCGCCACCGACGAGGCGTGGCACAGACGGGTGCAATGGTCGACGTTGTTGGAGCCGAAGCCGGTGCGCACCAGCTTCTGGAATAGATAGGCCTCTTCGTTCGAGCCCTTGGCCGAGCCGAAGCCCGCCAGCGCCTTCACGCCCTTCTCGTCGCGGATCTTGACGAGGCCCTTGGCGGCGATGTCGAGCGCTTCCTCCCAGCTCGCTTCACGGAAATGCGTGAAGGGATTGGCGGGATCGACCTGGTCGTTGGAATCCTTCTTCGCGTTCGGCAGCCGCACCAGCGGCTTGGTCAGGCGATGCGGGTGATGGATGTAGTCGAAGCCGAAGCGGCCCTTGACGCAGAGACGGTTGTGATTGGCGGGGCCGTCGCGGCCCTCCGCATAGATCACCTTCTCGTCCTTGACCTCGTAGGTCACCTGACAGCCGACGCCGCAGAACGGGCAGAGCGAATCCACCTTCTTGTCGGGGTAGGTGACACGGGTCTGCTTCTCGTCGAGCATCACGGCCGGCATCAACGCGCCGGTCGGGCAAGCCTGCACGCATTCGCCGCAAGCGACGCAGGTGGACTCGCCCATGGGATCGTCGAAGTCGAACACGATCTTCGAGCCATGGTTGCGGTAGGCCATGCCGATGACGTCGTTGACCTGGACCTCGCGGCAGGCGCGCACGCACAAGCCGCACTGGATGCAGGCGTCGAGGTTGACGCGCATCGCCGGATGGCTGGCGTCGGTTGCCCAGCGCTCGGCGGCGGGGAAGCGGCTCTCTGTGACCCCCGTCGTCTCGGCCCAGTGCCAGAACTTCGAATCCGGATCGTGCGAGGTCTCGCGCGCCGGCTGGTCGGCGACGAGCAGCTCCATCACCATCTTCTGCGCCGACACTGCGCGCGCGGACTCCGACTTCACCTTCATGCCGACCGACGGCGTGCGCTTGCAGGATGCAGCGAGCACGCGCTCGCCTTCGATCTCGACCATGCAGGCACGGCAATTGCCGTCAGGCCGATAGTCGGGCGCCGGCGAATAGCACAGATGCGGGATCTCGCGGCCCTGGCGTTTTGCGACTTGCCAAATCGTCTCGCCGGGATTGGCTTCGACCTGCTTGCCGTCGAGCTCAAACGTAATCTTGGTCATTCGGCCGCTTCCTTGAACTCGTCAGGGAAATATTTGATCACGGTGGCCAGCGGATTCGATGCCGCCTGTCCAAGCCCGCAAATCGAGGCATCGCGCATCGCCTGGCTCAATTCTTCCAGAAGAGCGCGGTTCCACACCGGCTTCTGCATCAGCAGCGCCGCCTTCTGGGTTCCGACGCGGCACGGCGTGCACTGGCCGCAGCTCTCGTCCTCGAAGAATTTCATCAGGTTCAACGCCGCCGCGCGCACGCTGTCCTTTTGCGACAGGATCACGATCGCGGCAGAGCCGATGAAGCAGCCGTATTTTTCCAGCGTGCCGAAATCGAGCGGGATGTCGTCCATCGACGCCGGCAGGATGCCGCCGGATGCGCCGCCCGGCAGGTACGCGTAGAATTGATGGCCATCGGCCATGCCGCCGCAATATTCGTCGATCAGCTCGCGCACGGTAATGCCCGCGGGCGCGAGCTTCATGCCGGGATTCTTGACGCGGCCCGAGACCGAGAAGCTGCGCAGGCCATGACGCTCGTGGCGGCCATTGCCCTTCCACCAATCAGCACCCTTCTCGACGATGTCGCGCACCCACCACAGCGTCTCGATATTGTTGATCAGCGTCGGCAGGCCGAACAGGCCGACCTGGAACGGATAAGGCGGCTTGTGCCGGGGCAGGCCGCGCTTTCCCTCGATGCTTTCCAGCAGCGAGGACTCTTCTCCGCAGATATAGGCACCGGCGCCGCGGCGCATGTGCAGCGTCGGGCCGCCCGGCGGAAGCTTTGCGATCTCGCGCTCCAGGATCTCGCGCGAGGCCGGATATTCGTCGCGCAGGTAGATGTAGACATCGGAGGCCTGCACCACATGCGCGCCGATCAGCATGCCCTCGATGAAACGATGCGGATCGCTTTCGAGATAGACGCGATCCTTGAACGTGCCGGGCTCGCCCTCGTCGCCGTTGATCGCCATCAGCCGCGGACCAGGTTCGCCGAGCACGGCGCGCCATTTACGTCCCGTCGGGAAGCCGGCGCCGCCAAGGCCACGCAGCGAAGCATCGTCGAGCCCCTTCAGCAGATCGTCCTTCGACAACTCGCCGGAGCGCACGCGATTGAGCAGCTTGTAGCCGCCACCCGCGACATAAGCGTCGTAGTCGACATATTTGGGCAAATGGGCGTGGGTGTCGCCGGCCTTCGCGGCCGCCATCACATTGGCGACGGTCGCATGGTCGACGAAGTTGTGGCCGACTTCCGCGGCTGGCGCGGTGTCGCAGCGGCCGACGCAGGGCGCGCGGACGACGCGGATGCCGGGACCCGATGAGCTCTGCAAATCCTCGAGCAGCTTCTCAGCCCCGAGCATCGCGCAGGTGATAGAATCGCAGACGCGGATCGTGAGCGGGGCGATATCCGACTCGCCTTCCTTCACCACGTCGAAATGCGCGTAGAAGGTCGCAGTCTCGAACACCTCGGCGAAGGCGAGCTTCATCTCGTCGGCGAGCGCGGCCAGATGCGCGGCCGAGATCTGATGATATCTGTCCTGGATCAGGTGCAGATATTCGATCAGGAGATCACGCCGCCGCGGCCTGTCGCCGAGCAGCTGCTCGATCTCGTGCGCGGCGGTGGGATCGACCTGCCGCCCCTTGGGCGTGGCCTTGGCTCGCTTGCGTCCCTCACCGGGATGCTCGAACGGGCGGACCTTGTGCACGTCGTCGTGGCTCATCGATTCGTCTCGATCTCGTCTTTTAGAACGGGTCCAGTCTTAGCCCCTGGCATGCCAGATGCCAAGCAAATTATCACGCTCGCGGAAGCAGTTAAGCGCAGCCCTAGGGAAGCTTTGGATCGCTGCCGGACACGGCCTTGCGCTCGTCCGACGCGCCAATCGATAGAACGAAGCCTGAATCGATCTGGAGATCAATAAAGGCTTCCCATGCTGCGATAGCGAAGTCGTATCAAGCTCCATTCGAGGCAGTGGGTGCTCCGCCAAGACTCGGATGCTGACGGGTCAGCTTTTGCCCATGCACTCCTCGATATAGAACCAGCGATCGTCGCCCGCGAGGCCCTTGGCCTTCACGTCCTTGCGGCACTCCTTAAGCTTCGGCTTGTTGGCGATCCACTTGGCCTTCATGTCCTTGAGCTTCTGCGCGGTCAGCTTGATCTTGCCGGGCTTGGCCTCGGTCGCGGCGGGCGGCGTTGCGGCCGGTGTAGCGGCGGTCTGCGCGGATGCGGATTGCAGGGCGCCGGCAACGAGCAGCATGGCGGCGACACAAACGAGTTTACGAACCATCGAATTCCCCCAGGGGTGATTTTGAACTCTCGAAATGAGCGGCGGGAGCGCGCGCATGGCGCGCTCCCGCACGCGATGAATGGGCGATCAGAATATCTTGACCGCGCTCTCCAGCGTCTTCCAGACACCCCAAGCCAAGGGAACGCCGACGAAGGCCCAGAATAGCGCCGCCTTGGCGTCGAGCCCGCCAAATCCGATGCCATAGGAGCCGTGCGGCCCCGCGGCAGCGGCGCTGGCGCTCGCCGCCTGCAACTTGGCGACGTCGGCCTCCTTCATGTGCCACTTCGAATCGACCGGCTTGATCAGATAGTTGCAGATCAGGCCCGCGATCAGCATCGCGCACAGGATGTACATGGTCGTGTTGTAGAGCTGGTCGCGCGGCACGCCGGCCGCGAGCTGGAACTCGCGGATGTAGTTCACGACAACCGGGCCGATGATGCCGGCCGTCGACCACGCCGTCAGCAGCCGGCCATGGATGGCGCCGACGAACTGGGTACCGAACATGTCGGCGAGATAGGCCGGCACGGTGGCGAAGCCACCGCCATACATCGACAGGATGATGCCGAAGCCGAGCACGAACAGCAGCTTCGAGCCCATCGCCGCGAAGGTCGGCGCCAGTGCGTAGAGCACGATGCCGAGGATGAAGAAGGTGTAATAGGTGTTCTTGCGCCCGATCTTGTCAGACAGCGACGCCCAGAAGAAACGGCCGCCGATGTTGAACAGCGACAGCAATCCGGCGAAGCCGGCGGCGATCGCCGCGATCTGCGCCTTCTGCCCGGCATCGAGCGCGTTGAAACCGACGTCGGGCAGGCCGATCAGCTTGCCGCCGAATATCTCCTGGAGCATCGGCGAGGCCATGCCGATCACGCCGATACCCGCCGACACATTGAGGCAGAGCACCCACCAGATCAGCCAGAACTGCGGGGTCTTGTGCGCGTCGTTGAGATGGACGTTGTTCTTCGAGATCATCGCGTTGGCCTTGACCGGCGGGGTCCAGCCCTCGGGCTGCCAGCCGGGCGGCGGCAGGCGATAGCGGAATGCGCCGATCATCATGAACACGAAGTAGATGACGCCCATCGCGACGAAGGTCTCCCAGACGCCGACCGAACTCGGGGTCTTGAAATAGTTCATCAGCAGGTTCGCCAGCGGCGCGCCGATCATGGCGCCGCCGCCGAAGCCCATGATGGCCATGCCGGTCGCCATGCCGCGGCGGTCCGGGAACCACTTCACCAGCGTCGACACCGGCGAGATGTAGCCAAGGCCGAGGCCGACGCCGCCGATCACGCCCGATCCCAGCCACAACAGCCACAGCTGATGGGTGTAGACGCCGATCGCACCGAGGAAGAGTCCGCCGCACCAGCACAGCGCCGAGACGAAGCCGGCCTTGCGCGGACCCACTCGCTCCAGCCAGCCACCCCACACCGCCGCGGCAATGCCGAGCAGCACGAAGAACAGCGTGTACATCCATCCCATGCTGGCGACCTTCCAGTCGCAGCTAGTCGTGAACAGTTCCTGCAACAGTGAAATGTCGCCGCAGGTCTTCGGCGCGGTCACGCCGATCGCGCGCGACAGCGGCAGCCAGAACACCGAGAAGCCGTAGGCCATGCCGATGCAGAGGTGGATGCACAGCGCCGCCGGTGGCACCAGCCAGCGATTGAAGCCGGCGGTCGCGATCGTGCGTTCACGATCGAGGAAGCCGGAAGCACCAACCGGTGCAAGAACGGTATCGGCAGTCGTCATAAGCATTCCCTCCCAAGCGCGGCCTTGCCGGCACATCGGTTTGAGACCGGTCGTGTGCGTGCTTGTCAGCCGCGCATGACAGGTCGGACTTCATTCATGCCGAAGTGGAATCGTCTGGTGCGCATCCGTCTTGTGCGCCGAGCAAGCAACTGATCGCGGGCGATGTCCCTTCGCCTCGCAAGCAGCGTTGCCGTGACGGCTATCGCGCCCTCGTCCCCCTCAACACCCTGTCTTGAGAAGAGCAACGCGCGTGCCAGAAGTCGCATCGTGACGATTCAACGACTTCCCGCAGCGCAACGTGCCGCGCCGGACAGAATGTCCTGAATCCAAGGACAAAATGTCCAATCAGGTCGCTTCGGGCAGCCACATCGTGAAGGTGCTCCCGGAACCGAGGTGGCTTTCGGCCGTGATCTGTCCGCCCTGGCGCTTGATCAGCGTCTGGCTGATGGAGAGGCCCAGTCCGGTGCCTTGCCGCCGTTTCGTGGTGTAGAAGGGGTCGAAAATCTTTTCGATCACGTCTGCGCTCATGCCGATGCCGGTATCAGTGACCTCGATGGCGACGCCTTGATGGCCGTCGCGCTCGGCATCGAAGGAGCGGAGCGTCAGGGTTCCGCCGTCCGGCATGGCGTGGATCGCGTTGACGATGAGATTGACCAGGACCTGCTGCAGCTCGTTCCGGTTCATCAGCACGAGCCGGCTGGCGCGGTCGTGCCTGACCACGGCGATCTCGGTCTTGTTCAGAAGATGCTGCACCAGCGGCAAGCAATCGGAGATGACGCTTGTCGGCGCATGGCGCTCGACATAGCCGGCATATTCCTCCGGCCTTGCAAACTGCAACAGCTTGGTCACGATCTGGCTGATGCGGTGAATCTGCTCGTCGAGCAGGCGAAACTCGACCTTCGCCTTGTCGGCATCGGCCCCGAACACGCTGCGGATGACGTCGAGATTGCCCTGCATCACGGCGATCGGATTGTTGATTTCGTGCGCAACGCCGGCGGTGATCTCGCCGATCGCAGCCAGCTTCTCGGACATGATGAGTTGCTTGGTGGTTGCCTCGAGCTTGAGATTGGCGTGCTCGAGGTCCCGGGTGCGCTCCAGCACGCGGACGTTCAGTTCCTCATTCCACTCCCGGAGCTGTCGGTCGCGTTCCTGGATCTGGTCGAGCAGGCTGTCGAGATGAACCGCGACGCGGCCGATCTCGTCACCCAACACCGGCATCTTGGTGCGGGCGGAGAGGTTCCCGCGCTCCACCTCGCCGATCGTCGCCGTGACGCGCTCCAGCGGCATGAAGATGGAGGTCGCCCAGCGCAGGAAGATCGGTACGGTCGCGGCGGTGATCGCGATGAACGCTGCGATGATGATCACCAACGTCTGGTATTTGGCTTCGCTGAACGGCTTCTCCAGAAAGCCGACATAGAGCATGCCGACCCGCTTGCCATAACTGTCGACCAGCGGCTCGTAAGCGGAGATGTACCAGTCATTGACCACGAAAGCGCTGTCGAGCCAGGTGTGCCCCTCGCCCAGCACGGCCGAGCGCACCGCCGCCGACACGCGCGTGCCGAGCGCGCGCCGTCCCTCGAACAGACGGACGTTGGTCGATATCCGCACGTCGTCCAGGAACAGCGTCGCGGTGCCCTGGCTGCCCTCCGGCAGGCTCGCCGCGCGGTAGACGAGATCGTTGATCGTGTCGATGAATTCGAGGTTCTGGTTGAGCAGCGTGCCGCCGACCAGCGCAGCGGCACCCCCGTCAGGCAGCATCGCCCGGCTCGCCGCGTGCACGACCATGCCGCGCGTCTCCGTGCTGCGGTCGGTCGGCACCGCATTCGGGGTCGGCACGAGGTCCAATCGCGCGCGCTCGGCCAGGGCCGGCGAAATTGCGGCCAGCTCGTCATTGCCGAAAATATCGACGCCGGTCGCAGGGACCTGACCCGACAGCGCCGACATGATGATCGGCCAGTCGCCTCTCGGTTGATGCTGCAGCGGGGGCGATGAGGCCAGAATGTCGCCGCGATCGTTGGTCAGGTACAGGAAATCGAGACCGATCTCCTTGCGGGTCTCGTCGAGCAGGTCCTGCAGCGAGCCGCGCGCATCCGGCGCCAGCACCTCCTGGAAGCGGGCCGACAGGCCGAGCGCCCGGATCTGGACGCCGGTCTTTTCCAGGATGCGGGCGAGATATTGATGGGCGATGGTGAGATCGCCATTCACCTTGGAGATCAGGGCCGCGTCGAATTTCGCGTTCCAGCGATAGATTGCAACGCCGAGCAGGAGCGGCAGGATGACCAGCATCGGCAGCAGAGCGATCGCGAGCAGCCGGAAGCGAACGGAGCGTCCCCGCACGAGATCACCGCTGCGGCGGGCACCATCAGACATCCCATAACGCGCATTTGCGGTCGATGGTCTTGCGCGAGATACCGAGGCGCCGAGCCGCCTCCTCGCGATTGCCATTGACCTCCTTCAGCACGCCGAGGATGTGACGTCGCTCAAGCTCGGCGAGACTGTCGGCAGGCGCCGACTGACCGTCGTTGCGGGGACCGGCGAAATCGTCGGGGAAGGCGCCGAGGATCAGCGTACGCTCGATCAAATTGCGCAGCTCGCGCACATTGCCCGGCCAGTCATAGCTTGCGAGCGCCGCCCGCACCGAGGCGTCGATCGGCACCGGCGGCATGCCGAGCTGAGTCGACAGCTTGCTCATGAAGATGGCGGCAAGCTCCTGCACGTCATCGCCGCGATCCTTCAGGAGCGGGAGGTGGATCTGCATCACGTTGAGCCGGTAGAACAGATCGGCTCGGAAGCGGCCCTTCTCGACCTCTTTCTGAAGCTCGGCATTGGTTGCGAAGATGAAGCGCAGGTCGACCGGAACTTCACGCTCGGAGCCAACCGGACGGACGCGGCGGTCTTCGAGCACGCGAAGCAGCTTGCTCTGCATCGGCAGCGGCAGCTCCCCGATCTCGTCGAGGAACAGCGTGCCGCCATGCGCATACAGGAACAAGCCCTCACGCCCCGAATCGGCGCCGGTGAAGGCGCCTTTGATGTGCCCGAACAGCTCCGCCTCGATCATCTCGGGCGGGATCGCCGCGCAATTCACGGGCACGAAGGGCTTGTCGGCGCGGTCGGACAACGAGTGGATCGAGCGTGCTGCCACTTCCTTGCCGGTGCCGGATGCGCCGGTGAGGAGAACCGAGGTCGGCAGGCGTGCGACGCGCGCGATGGTCTCACGCACGCGCAACGTCGCGGCCGATTGTCCGATCAGATTGTCGCGCAGAAAGGTGCGGTCGGACGAGGCACGCAGGGCGTAGCGCAGGACATAGTTCTCGCGCTGGAGGCGGACACGGTCGAGGCATCGCGCCACCGCGTTGAGGATCTGGTTGGAGCGGAACGGCTTGAGCACGAAATCGGCCGCACCGGCGCGCAGGGCCTGGATCGCGGTGTCGAGGTCGGCATAAGCGGTGATCAGGATGGCGTCGGCGAAAAAGCCGACGGCGCGCTGCTCGGCGAGCCAATCGACGCCGTTCTTGCCTGGCATGATGTTGTCGAGAATGACGACGTCGTAGCGGTTGGAATCGAGCTTGCGCGAGGCCTGGTCGGTATCGGCCGCCTCGTCCACCAGCTTGCAGCGCGGTCCAAGCGTGCGCACCAGGAAATTGCGCATGCCCGGCTCGTCGTCGACGATCAGGATGGAGGCCTGCGCGAGCGCGCCGAACTCCGGCCCTGCGGCCGTCTTGCCGGGCTTGACGGCAGGCTCGCGGCCCGCCGCGGGACCTGCGGCAGCGCCTGCCCTCGATGTTGAGAAAGTCATGCCCGACGTCTTTGAGAGTCTTGGATTTGAGGGAGTCTTGGGATTGAGGGTCTTGGGTTTGCGGGTCTTGGGTTTGCGGGTCTTGGGTTTGCGGGTCTTGGGTTTGCGGGTCTTGGGTTTGAGAGTCTTGGGTTTGAGCTCATCCACGGCACCAATCGGCGCCTTCGCATTGCAGCGAAGTTCCGGCCGTGTCCCGCACAGGCAACATAGTCAAACGTCGCCGCCGTGAATATTCGCCTTTCTACGGGGCGTCGCTCTTTTCGACCAGGAACACGATGCGCGCCTCGTTGCGCTCGGTGATCTCGACCTTGTCGCCGGTCTCGCGGATCAGGTTCGGAATGTCAATCACCGACAAGGGATCGGTGCAGTGGACCTCGAGCTGATCGCCCGGCTGTAACGGCTTCAACGCCTTGCGCGTCTTCAGGGCGGGCAGCGGACATTTCAGTCCGGTGAGATCGAGCGTCATTCTGGTCATGGGCGCAACATGGCGGGACCGATCGATGGCGTCAACGCAAGGCCGCTAGAGCAGATCGGCGTAGGACAAAAAGCCTACGTTTTGTCCTGGCTCGACGCCCGTGACGCTCTCACCGAGCTCGACGAGACCGTCGGTCTCGACCAGCGAGGACAACAGCCCGGCCCCTTCGCGCGGGAACTTCACCGCCTCCAGCGTGCCGTCCTGCGCCCGCCGCAAGGAGACGCGAACATATTCGCGCCGGCCCACCTTCTTCTTGTAGGTGAAAGCCGCCCGCAGGGGGATCGGCAGAAGCGGCTCCGGCAGGCCACCGGCGAGCGCCAGCACCGTCGGTCGCACCACATGGACGAAGGTGACGAAGCTCGCGACGGGATTGCCGGGCAATCCGATCAGCGGCGTGCCGTCGATGATACCCATTGCCACGGGACGGCCAGGCTTGATCGCCATCCGCCACAACACCAGCGAGCCGATGCTCTCGACCGCCGCCTTGACGTGGTCCTCCTCGCCGGTCGAGACGCCGCCGGTGGTGAGGATCAGGTCATGATCACCGGCCACCTGCTTCAAGCCATTCGCGAGCGAAGTCCGCTCGTCGCGCAAGATGCCGAGATCACTGACCTCGCAGCCGAGCCGGCGCAGCATCGCCATCAGCATGAAGCGGTTGGAATCGAACAATTGCGAGGCCGCGCGCGGCTCGCCGGGCGAGGCCAACTCGTCACCGGTCGAGAACACCGCAACGCGAATGCGCCTGATGACGTCGAGACTGACAAGACCGAACGCGGCGGCGAGCGCGACATGCTGCGGCCGCAAGCGCTGGCCGGCGCGCAGCGCAATGTGCCCCTTCGGGATGTCCTCGCCCGCGGGGCGGACATTGGCGCCGGGCTTCAGCCCCGGCGGCAGCACGATCTTGCCGTCATCGTCGATGCGAACGTCCTCCTGCATGAAGACGGTTTCTGCATCCGGCGGCATCGGCGCGCCCGTGAAAATGCGCGCGGTGTGGCCGGGCTTGATCGGCGCCTGTGCGAGGCCGCCAGCCTGGATGCGGCCATCGAGCGGGAACGCCCGCTCCGCGCTTTCAGGAATGTCGCCGTTGCGCACGGCATAGCCGTCGACGGCCGAGTTGGTGAAGGGCGGCAGCGGCAGGGGCGCTGCAACATCGCGCGCCAGCACGCGCCCGTCCGCGTCGACCAGCGCCACCGTCTCCAGATCGGCGATCGCGTTGACGCGCGTCGTGATCAGGCCGACGGCCTCGTCGACCGACATCATCGGGCCGCCGAAGGCAAAGCAATCGTCCGACAGTTGCGCCATGGTGCCTCGTCAGCGCATCGCAGCGCTTCTAGCGACCGCTTCCTCGACCGGCATCGCCGCGCGCAGCATCAATGATGCGGCTGCCGCGATATCGTCGAGATGGACAGTCGGCAGCTTGGTGTCAATGGCGGTGTCGGCCGCGATCCCGGCAATCCCCGGATCGTCGGGAAACAGCAACGGCTTGCCGTTCGCCGCGCGATGCACCTCGATCTTGCGATGCGGCTCACGCTTGAAGCCCTCGACCACGACGAGATCGACCGCGGAAAGCTTGCTTAGGAGCTCTGGCAGCCGCGGCTCCGCCGCCCCGCGCAATTCGTGCATCAGGGCCCAGCGGTTTGACGACGCAACCAGCACCTCGGCCGCGCCGGCTTCGCGATGGCGCCAGGAATCCTTGCCGGGCACATCGACGTCGAACTGGTGATGCGCATGCTTGATGACCGAGACGCGCAGCCCTTGCGCGTTGAAATGCGGGATCAGCCGCGTCAACAGCGTGGTCTTGCCCGCACCGCTCCAGCCTGCAAGGCCGATGACTTTCATTCCAGCTCCGTCTCCGCGAGCGACTTGGTTTTGGTGGAACCGCTATCCCTCCCCGTCATTGCGAGCGCAGCAAGGCAATCCAGACTGCTTCCACGGTGGCACTCTGGATTGCTTCGTCGCTTCGCTCCTCGCAATGACGAACGGAGGCATTTCGTTTTCCGTCAGCATGCTTATATCGGCTTGACCCGAATGTCATGCTAACCTCGCCACCATGATGAAGATCGACAAAGCCCCCGTGCCCCTGATCGTCCCTGACACGGCCGACCCGCGCCTGACCCAGAGCGTGACCGGGACCGACCAGACCGGCGCCAGGGTCGAGATCAAGGTGCCGATGGAGCGGCCGCTGACGCTCTACCTGAATTCCCAGGAGATCGTCACCATGATGACGATCGGCGATTACCCCGAATATCTGGCGCTCGGCTACCTGCTGAACCAGAACATGCTGAAATATAATGACGTGGTCACGGAGGTCGAATACGACGACGACCTCCAGGTGGTCGTGGTGCGCACCACGCACCACACCAATTTCGAGGCCAAGCTAAAGAAGCGCACGCAGACCTCGGGCTGTGCGCAGGGCACCGCCTTCGGCGATCTGCTCGAGGCGGTCGAAAGCGTCGCACTGCCGAAGGCCGAGCTGCGCACCTCCTGGCTGTACCAGATGACGCAGACCATCAACACCATGCCCTCGCTCTATCTGGAGGCCGGGGCGATCCACGGCTGTGTGCTGTGCAAGGAAGGCACCCCGCTCTGCTACACTGAAGACGTCGGCCGCCATAACGCCGTCGACAAGATCGCGGGCTGGATGTACCGCCACGGCGTCGACGCTAGCGACAAGATCCTCTACACCACGGGGCGGCTCACCTCGGAGATGGTGATCAAGACGGTCCGCATGGGCATTCCGATCCTGGTGTCGCGCTCCGGCTTCACCGCCTGGGGCGTCGATCTCGCAAGACAGGTCGGGCTGACGCTGGTCGGACGCACCCGCGGCAAGCGCTTCATCGTCCTCGCGGGCGAGGAACGCATCGTCTACGACCAGGACCTCGCTTACGTCGAGGAAGAGTCGGCGAAGCACAAGCGCAAGGGTGAAGCTGGTGACGACTGACATTCTGCCGACGCAAGGCGTGCTGCTCGCCGGCGGCCTGGCGCGGCGCATGGGTGGTGGCGACAAGCCGATGCGCACCATCGGCGGCCGCACCATCCTGGCGCGCGTGATCGCGCGCCTTTCGCCCCAGTGCAGCGGACTGATCCTCAACGCGAACGGCGATCCCGCGCGTTTCGCCGCGTTCGGCCTGCAAGTCGTCGCCGACGACGTGCCCGGCTTTCCCGGTCCGCTCGCCGGCATCCTCGCCGCGCTCGACTGGACTGCGGCGAACCGGCCGGGCATCGAATGGGTGCTCAGCGCCGCCGGCGACTGCCCGTTCCTGCCGCGCGATCTGGTCGCGCGCCTGCATGAAGCGCGGAGCCAAGAGAACGCCCAGCTCGCGGTCGCGGCATCAGGCGAGCAGTCGCATCCCGTGATCGGCCTGTGGCGCGTCGCCTTGCGCGACGAGCTCAGGCACGCGCTGGTCGTCGAGGACCTCCGCAAGATCGACCGCTGGACCGCGCGCTATCCACTCGCAACGGTGACGTGGCCGACCGAGCCGCTAGATCCGTTCTTCAACGCCAATACGGTCGAGGATATCGCCGAGGCGGAACGACTGGCAGCGCTGGATGATGCATCCTGAGGCATTGCCTGTTCATGGCCTTGAGCTCCTGGCTATGAACCGGACCTAAGAAGCGAACGACCAATGATTGGGACGTTGCCCCGGATGAGCCATGACCGACTCTCTCTTGGAAGTCATTTTCGATGTTGTCGATATCGCGTTCGATGTTTCGGACGCAATCGATCGCACAAAGCAGCTGAGCAAGCCTGACACCGTCGAAGTCCCGCCGGACCCGAAACCGTTGCCGGCCGCCGCCCAGCGTGCGCTCGCCGAGGAACGGGAGCGCAAACGCAGTCAGTCCGATCAAGCCGCCAGCAGCACCGACCAGGCATCGTCGCTGCAGATCCAGCCGGTATCATCCGCTCCTTCAGCCGGATATTTGATGCGCGAGGTCTTCTGCACCGTCGCTACGCAGGCCGGAATCCGACGCGCTCCAGTGCGGCGCGGGCCTCGTTCGAGCCAAGCGCATCGAGAAACGCCTGCACCGCCGGCCGGTCTTTGCGCGCCGTGACCAGCGCAAAGTCATAATGCTCTTCCGCGAACGGAATGAAACCGAGGCCGGCCGCTTGGGCGACCGGCGCAATGGTCATGCCCCAGTCGGCACGGTGCTGCGCAACAGCTGCCGCGACTGCATTGTGCGACCGCGGCTGATTCCAGTAGCCTTCCGGGCGCGCGCCACCTAGCAAGCGGTCGATCAGGATGCGCGTGCCGGCGCCCTGGTTGCGGTTGACCATGATGCAGGCGGGATCAGCGAGAGCAGCGGCGACGGCCTCCTTCGCACCGAGGCCCTCGAAACGCCTGTCGCCCTTGCGGAAGACGATGCCTTGCATCCGCCGCCAGCCCGGCACGAGCTCGAGGCCCTCGACGAGATAGGGCGAATTGTACGTCTCGCTCTTGTCATCGAACAGATGGATCGGCGCGAAATCACATTCGCCGCGCCTTGCGGCCGCGAGTCCGCCGAGGCTGCCGACCGCGATCGAGCGCACTGTCAGGCCGGCATGCGCGAGCTGTGCGGTGACGAGATCGAGGCCGCTGCAGTGGCTGCCGACGATGACGAGATCGGGCACGCGCACATGCGGCGTGAACAGCGTCACCTCGGCTTCGGTCCCGGCCGGCATCTGGTCGGCGAGCGCGTCGATGCGCAAAAAGCCGTCGGCCTGCGCGAAGGACGTGATCGCGCCAGATCCCTTGCCGGAGGGGTAGGCAATCAGGCCGTCCCTGCCCTCGACCAGCGACACCATGACGAATTCGGTGCGGCCGAGCTCGGACGCAATGCGCACCGGCACGGTCGCGTTCACCTTGGCATCCGAGCGCGGCGGCAAGCCGGCCAGCTTGCGCAGCACCGGCACGATCATGTCGTGGAAGGTAAACATCGCCGAGGTCGGAAAGCCCGGCAGGATCACCACCGGCTTGCCGTCGCACACCGCAAGGCACAACGGCTTGCCAGGCTTGAGCGCAACGCCATGCGCGATGATGCCGGGCTGGCCGAGCCGGCCGATGATGCGATGGGACAAGTCGCCCGCGCCTTTCGAGGTGCCGCCCGACAGGACCAGCATGTCGGACTCGGCGAGCGCGCGGCGCATGGCGGATTCGAGTTTCGCCTCGTCGTCCGGAATGGCGCCGAGGAAGATCGCCTCGCCGCCATTCTCGTCGATCGCGGCGGCGACGATGGCGCCGTTGGTATCGTAGATCGCGGCGGGCGGAAGAGTCCCGCCGGGCTGAACCAGTTCGTCACCGGTGGAGATCACCGCAACCCGCGGCTTGCGCGCGACGGTCACCTCGGCAATGCCGCAAGCCGCGAGCATACCGATCTCGCGCGAGCCGATGATCGTGCCGGCACGCAGCAGCGCCTCGCCGCGCGCAATGTCGGATCCGGCGTACGACACGAATTGTCCCGGCGAGACGGCACGGCGGACGTCGATTGCATCGGATCCAACCGGCTGGGTGTGCTCGACCATGACGACCGCGTCGGCGCCACGCGGCAACGGACCGCCGGTGGCGATCGGGGTTGCGGTTCCCGCCGCCACTTGCATCCTTGGCGCGGTGCCGCAGTGGATGGTCTCGCAGTTCAGCGTGAGGCGCCGAGGAGCGCCTTCGCCAGCCGCCGCAAGGTCGGCCGAGCGCACGGCAAAACCGTCGACATTGGAGCGATCAAAAGGGGGAACGTCGATCGGCGCGGTGATGTCTTCAGCGAGAGCCACGCCGAGCGCATCGCCGAGCTTGCGCTTTTCGCTCGGAACGGCGCGCGGGAACAACGCGGCCTGGAAGCGCGCCAAGGCCTCCTCGCGCGAGAGGATCTTGAGGAACTGCTCTTGTTCGAGCGCGCTGCGGATTTGCGATTGCGGGTTCATCGACATGTCAAAATCCATATCATTCCCGCATCAGATAGGCATCGACCGGCACGCCCGCCGCAAATCCCTCGTCCGTGGCGGGAATGAGCAGCCATGCGTCCGCACCGGCAATAGCCTGGAGCGGCCATTCGCCCACGGCAAGCGGCATCCACGCGCGATGTTCCCGGGCCAGCAAAGCGATCTCGGCGATGCCGACGGTGGACGCGATTTTTCGCGCAAGCGGCAGGCTCACCTGCCGGCGCGGCCGGCGCGCCGATAGTCGGTCGACGAGCGGAAGCACGAGCGCGAGCCACGCTGCCAACGCATGATCCGGCGAGCCTGGCAAGGCGACGACGGGAACCTTTCCGAGCTTCGCGACCGCGGCAGTCCGCCCAGGCTGAAGCGCAAGACCGTGGGCGATCACATGACCACGCTGAGCCAGCGCGGCGACGGCCGCATCGCCGCGGCCAACGCCGCTGCCGCCGAGCGTCAGGATCAGATCGCAGGAGGACGTATCGAGCGCATCGGCAATCGACGCCGCATCGCGCGCGCCGGTCTCATACGTCTTCACATCCAGTCCCGCTGCACGCGCGATCCCGGCGATCATGTGCATCGTTGCCGTTGCACCCGGCACGTTGACGATGCGCAGCCGGGGCCGACGCACGCCGAGCTTGTCCAAACCGGCAATGCGTGCGAGCAGCAGATCGGTTGCGACGACCGGTTGGCCCTCGGCGCCGGCCGGCGTGCGCTCCGCGATATCGCTGCCGCCACGCCTGACGCCGTGCCCCGGCACGCCCTCCGCCAGCACCTGCACGAGCGGCCCCGATGCATCGACCGCGTCGGCATCGAGCACACAGTCGCAGCCGGCGGGCATCGCATCACCGGCCTCGACCCACGCGGGCGGTTGTGTCAAAGGCAGCGGCGAATAAGAGGACGCGCCGACGAGATCGTTGGCGCAGAGCGCCCAGCCGTCCGTGGCGGCGATGTCGTGATGCGGATGGGCCGCAAGCAGCGGCGTGCCCGCCGCGATGCAGCCGGCCGCTTCGCTCAGCGGCAACTCCACCGGTGCAAGCGGCTCAAGCCCGCTCAGCAACGCGGCGAGCGCGGTGTCGAGCGGCGTCAGCGATGGCGGCAGGCGCTGGGTCATGCGCCATGGTGGACCATGCATCGCCCGGTTTGGCAACCACCGGCGATGCCGACGTCAACCGCCCGACCGGTCCGCATTGGGGAAGAACAGCTGCTGTCTGTCGACCTTGTAGCCTGCGATCGCCGTCTGCCCCTCCGGCGAGGTCAGCCAATCGATGAAGGTCTGCGCGAGATCCTTCTTCACGTTCGGAAACTTCTCGGGGTTCACCAGCATCACGCCATACTGATTGAGCAGCCGCCGGTCGCCTTCGACGACGATATCGAGATCGCCGCGATCCTTGAAGGCGATCCAGCTGCCGCGATCCGACAGCACATAGGCATTGGCAGCGCGCGCGGCGTCGAGCGCCGAGGCCATGCCCTGCCCGGCCTCGCGATACCAGGCGCCCTTGGCCCCGGCGATGTCGATGCCGGCGACGATCCAGAGCGCCAGCTCCGCAGCATGCGTGCCCGACCGATCGCCGCGCGTCACAAACGGCGCACCCTTGGCCTCGATCGCCTTCAGCGCCGTCGCGATATCCTTGCCCTTGACGCCGGCGGGATCGTTCTTCGGCCCGATCAACACATAGTCGTTGTACATCACGTCAAAACGCTTCACGCCAAACCCGTCGGCGACGAATTTCTCCTCCTGCGGTCGCGCATGCATCAGCACGACGTCGGCCTCGCCCCTTCGCGGCCCGTCGAGCACCTCGTCGGCGCGCCGCGCGATCACCGTCACGTTGACGCCGGTCTTGTCGCGGAAGATCGGAAGCAGATAGTCGAGCAGGCCGGACTCCTGCGTCGACGTGGTCGTAGCCAGGACGATGGCGCGGTCCTCCGCAGATGACGCCGCAGCGCTCGCGATGAGGCCGCAGACAAGCGCTAATGCAACGGACAGGCGGCGGCCCATGATCGGGGGTTCCCTTGGCTACGACCCGATCATGATGATGATCGATTGCGCCGCACTCGTGACGCGTTTGCCTTTTGCGCACGTCACCCGGGAAATTTCGGCAACGCGCCGAGCGATTGAGGATCATTCACCAAAGCAAACGACGCGCGCGCGGATGTGTTGCAAAGCAGCGAGATGATCAGGCATGGTTCCGGCGGACACGAATTGAAATGCAGAATTCCACCTGCGTTAGACGTCAAAAAGAAGCAAGAATTTGCATAGGAATGCAGGATGGAATTCCTGACGACCAGCGAAGCCGCCGACTATCTTCGGCTCGGCGAACGCAAGCTCTACGAACTCGTCACCACAGGCGCGATCCCCTGCACCAAGGTGACCGGGAAGTGGCTCTTCCCACGCCACGAACTCGATCTTTGGGTGCTCTCGGGCCTCGCGCGTCCGGCCGGCATGCTGATCGCGGAGCCGCCGCCGGTCGTGGGCGGCAGCCAGGACGAACTGCTGGATTGGGCCTTACGCGAATCCGGCTCGGGCCTGGGATCGATGAGCGAGGGTAGTGTGCGCGGGCTCGAGCGCTTGCAGCGCAACGAGGTGATGGCGGCGGCGATACATTTCCACGGCCTGGATGCTTCCGACGATCTCACTGGGGATGCCAGTGTCGAAGCGCTGCGGGCCGCTCCGGATTTGCATGATGCGGTGCTGGTCGCATTCGTGCGCCGCGAACAGGGTCTCGTGCTGCCGCAGGGCAATCCCAAGCATCTGCACGGCCTGACTGACGTGCTCGCGCTCGGCGCCCGGATGGCGATGCGGCAACAGGGCACGGGCGCGCAGATGCTGCTCGACGTGCTCCTGAAGCGCGCAGGCGCCTCGACGCGGGATTTGCGCCGGGTCGAGACGCCGGCCCTGACCGGACCGGATCTTGCGGAACTAGTCCGCGCCGGCCAGGCCGATTGCGGCATCGCGACGCGCGCCGCCGCGCGTTCGGCCGGCCTCGATTTCGTGCCGCTGGTCTGGGAGAATTTTGACCTCGCGATGCGGCAGCGCAGCTATTTCCGCCCCGCCATGCAGGCCTTGATCGGATTCCTGAACGAGCGGCGGCTGCGCCAGCGCGCCGAGGAGCTGACCGGCTACGATCCCTCACCCGCAGGGCGGATCCGCTTCGCAGCCTGACATTGACGCCCGCCCCAAAATAGTTGCAAAAGAAACCAATTCAGCCGGGCATACCCGGGGCAACACCGGCCAACGTGCCGGATCAGGGGAGGACAAGCGTGAATCCAATCAGATTTGGACTGCCGGTCGCGGCCGCCTTGACGGCGGCGCTGCTGTCCGGTGCGGCATCGGCGCAGGTTTCCGACAACGTCGTCAAGATCGGCGTGCTCACCGACATGAACGGCCCGGCCTCCGCGCCGACCGGCCAGGGCTCGGTGACGGCGGCGCAGATGGCGATCGACGATTTCGGCGGCACCGTGCTCGGCAAGCCGATCAGCATCGTGATCGGCGACCACCAGCTCAAGGCCGATATCGGCGGCACCATCGCGCGGCGCTGGTACGACGTCGACCAGGTCGATCTGATCGTCGACGTACCGGTCTCCGCGGTCGGGCTCGCGGTGCAGAACGTCGCCAACGAGAAGAAGCGGCTGTTCATCACCCACTCCACCGGCACCGCCGATTTCCACGGCAAGTTCTGCTCGCCTTACGCGATCCAGTGGGTGTTCGACACCCGCGCGCTCGCGGTTGGCACCGCGGACGCCGTGGTCAAGCGCGGCGGCGACAGCTGGTTCTTCATCACCGACGATTACGCCTTCGGCCATTCGCTGGAGCGCGATGCGTCCGCGGTCGTCACCGCCAATGGCGGCAAGGTGCTGGGCTCGGTGCGGCCGCCGCTGGCAACGCCTGATCTCTCCTCCTTCGTGCTGCAGGCGCAGGCCTCCAAGGCCAAGATCATCGGCATCGCGGCCGGCCCGCCCAACAACATGAACGAGATCAAGACCGGCTCGGAGTTCGGCGTGTTCAAGGGCGGCCAGCAGATGGCGGCGCTGCTGGCGCTGATCACCGACATCCACGGCCTCGGCCTGCAGGCGGCGCAAGGCCTGCTGCTGACCACGTCGTTCTATTGGGACATGGATGACAAGACCCGCGAATGGTCGAAGCGCTATTTCGCCAAGATGAACAAGATGCCGTCGATGTGGCAGGCCGGCGTCTATTCGAGCGTGATGCACTATCTCAACGCCATCAAGGAAGCCGGCACCGACGATCCGCTCAAGGTCGCCGCCAAGATGCGGGAGAAGCCGATCGAGGATTTCTTCTCCCGCAACGGCAAGCTGCGGGAGGACAATCTGATGGTCCACGATCTCTGGCTGGTGCAGGTGAAGACGCCGGAGGAGAGCAAATATCCGTGGGACTATTACAAGATCCTCACGACCATCTCGGGCGACAAGGCGTTCGGTCCGCCGGACCAGGCGTGTGCGATGGTGAAGAAGTGAGTTTGGCGAGTGGCGAATAGGGAGTGGCGAATGGACCAACTCCATTCGCTACTCACCACTCGCCATTCGTTTATTTCACCACGCCGATCTCGCGAAAATACTTCATCACGCCGGGATGGATCAGCTCCGGCCTCGGCGCCGCGGCAACCGTGTTCGACGCCGTGGTCTCGCAGGCCTGCGCGAGCTTCTTGCAGAAAGTCGCCTCATTGCCGTGCAGCGTCTTTGCCAGGCGATAGGCGACATCGTCAGGCAGATCCTCGCGCGTCAGCACGAAGCTCCAGGAGCCGAGGGAGGCGATCGGCGCGTCCTGCTTTGGATAACTACCCGCCGGCACCGTCAGTGGCTTCAGGAAGGAATGCTTGGCGCGGATGCGCGCGATCTCCTCGGCGTCAGGCGCGATGAAGCGCGCGCCTGACGCGCTCGATGCGACCGCGGCAAAGCCGGGCCAGCCGATGCCGGCGCCCCACAGCGCGGCGACGCGGCCGTCCTCGACCATCGCGGGGCCGTCTCCGGCGCGGTCGAGATAGATGGCCTTGAAGTCCTCGTCCTGCTTCAGGCCGAGCCCATCGAGCACATAGCGCGCCAGGATCGGCAGGCCCGAGCCCTTGGCGCCGAACGCGACGGGCTGGCCGACGAGATCGCGGATCGTCCTGTAGGGACTGTCCGCGCGCACCACGAACATGCCGGGGTTGGAATAGATCGCCGTGAGAATCTTCAGCCGGACCGGCGCACGGCCGATGCCGGCGAAGGCCTCATAGGCCGGCTCGCCCGCGACCAGCGCGAGATCGAGCTCACCCTTCTCGAGCAGCGGAATGTTCTCGTTGCTGCCCTTGGTGTTGCGGGGCGCGATGGAGATTTGCGGATCGGCCGCGTTCATCACCTCCGCAAAAGCGTTGCCATAGAGCGGAAAGCCGCCGCCGGGCGTCGCGGTGCCAAGGCTGATCATAGGACTGATCGTCGTGGTCGGAATGGCCGTGCCTCCGGTTTGAGCAGCAACGGGGCTTGCGAGCAGCGCCGCGCCGAGAAGGGTGAGGATCGCGAATCTCATGGTCGTCCCTGACGGACCTGCGTCAACACCGACTTGCGGCGATGTAGGCAGGGAGCGGGTTTTGTGAAAGCATGTCGCCAACGACAATAGAACAATGGGAGGCGTCATGTTGCGAATTTTGCGTAACGGTTTTTTCGGGCTAACTGTCCTTTTAGGTCTTTTCAGCGCCACTCCTCCCGCCGCCGCCGCCTATCCCGACCGCCCCGTGCACTGGCTGATTGGATTTGCCGCCGGCGGCCCCGTCGACATCGTGGCGCGGATCATGGCGCAGTGGCTGTCGGACCGTCTCGGCCAGCAATTCATCGTCGAGAACCGCACCGGCTCCGGCGGCAACATCGCTGCCGCCGCCGCGATCAACTCGCCGCCCGACGGCTACACGCTGCTGTTCGTCGCGCCCAACAACGCGATCTCGACCTCGCTCTACAAGAAGCTGCCGTTCGACTTCTTGCGCGACACCGTGCCGGTGGCGAGCATCATGCAGCTCACCAACATGCTGGTCGTCTCCAACGCGTTCCCCGCGAAGACGGTTCAGGAGTTCGTCGACTATTGCAAGGCCAATCCCGGCAAGATCTCCTTTGCCTCGTCCGGCAACGGCACCTCGGTGCACATGTCGGCCGAGCTGTTCAAGGTGATGACGAAGTGCGACATGGTGCACGTGCCCTATCGCGGCTCGGCGATCGCCTTCCCCGACATCATCTCCAACAAGGTGCAGCTGATCTTCGACAACCTGCCCTCCGCGCTGGAGCAGGCCAAGGGCGGCAATGTCCGCGCGCTGGGCGTGACCTCGCCGCAGCGCTGGCCGAGCGTGCCCGACGTGCCCGCGATCGCCGAGACCGTGCCCGGCTTCGAATCGGTCGGCTTCTACGGCATCTCCGCGCCGAAGGGCACCCCAAGCGAAGTGATCGAGACCCTCAACAAGGCCGTCGGCGAGGCGCTGAAGGACCCCAAGCTGGTGGCGCGCCTCGCGGAGACCGGCGGCATCCCCAAGCCGATGACATCAGCCGAGTTCGGCAAGCTGGTCACCGACGAGACCGAGAAGTGGCGCAAGGTGGTGGAGTTCGCGGGGGTGTCGGTGGACTAAAGCCGGGCTTAGCCGCGAGCCTGCGGTTCGCCGGCGAGACATCGGAGGGGACCACGGAAGGCCCCCTCTCATCAAAAACGGCAAAACAACCCCATGCACAGTAGAATAGGCAAGCAATTTCAATGGGTTACCGGACCTGAAAAGCAGGTCCTTCGCAAGTCGGTTTGCTTCGTCGGCCAAAACAGGGGTATAGAGGCATCATCGCCAATTTCGGTTATTCAAAATTGACTCACGGTGCCGCGCCGGCGTTCCCATCCGCCAGAGCCAGCATTGCACCCCCGCCCCCATCCCTGTAAACGAACCGCGCACCGTTGCCGGCCGCGCGTTTCCGCGAGCTGTCTCGCGGCGGGGCCTGTAGCTCAATGGTTAGAGCCGGCCGCTCATAACGGTCTGGTTGCAGGTTCGAGTCCTGCCGGGCCCACCAAACAAATCAATAACTTATCAGGCGTCATTTCGCCCGATCGGAATCACCGCACCAGAAACCGCACCAGATACGTACGCTTTTCGTTCCCTGGCTGGGTCGCACTTGGCGATTTTGTCGACGGCATCGCACAAATGGTCGGGATTGTGATGGCCATACGTGTTGAGCAACACCTCAAGCTACATTCCGAGATAGCTCAATGCCTGCCAAGGATCCGCGCCCTTTCGTATAAGCCAAGTCGCTGCGGTGTGTCGTAGCGTTGCGTTTCAACGCCAGCACTGATGGATGCTCGTAACGGGACGCCGCGGCAATCGCGCCCTTGTCTCGGGGAGCGCTCGTCCAATGAGAGGCCAGCAGCCGCTGGGCTGCCAGCGGCGCCGATGCTCAAGCTGATGCTGGGGATGATGGTGATGATGCCAGCATCATGATCGTCGGCATGTCGATGAGCAGCAGCATGCTGATCATCATCATGGTGCCGCTGATGATCGGCGGCGCCGGATATGCCGGAGCCGTTTATGCCGACCCTGCCTGCTAGGCTCGCGCAGCGCCATCTTTCTTAGCGAAAAGAGGCGCCGCACTCTCCACCACCGCTTTCGGAAGCATCCTCAATTGCTCTGCGTCGAACGGGAGGTGAGTAAGATAGTTGGCCACCAGAGCGCCTACCGCTTCAGCCTGCGCTGCATCGCGTTGGCGTTTGAGCGCCTCTCTGTCCGCACGACGGGACAGCCATAGCTTATGGGCGGCCCAAACCCGCGGATCTGGAGCCACGATGCGTACCGGTTCGCCCTTTTCGTCGATCGCGACTGCCTCGAACGCGGGAGCATTCTGCAGCCAATCGAGTCCTTCGATTTGCACAGCGGTCAAATCTTCCGGGTCCGGGCCGATCTTGTCTGGAGCCTTCCGCCAAGGTGGGCTCTGCATTGGCCTAATCAAATCGACGAGATAGCCGTCCCGGTTTATAGCGCGGAACGTCTGCTTGGCGCGTTCGAAGCTGGTGTCCACTCGCTTGAGTATCTTCATGAGCGATGACTCTGACACGTCGTCGTCTGCGACGAACGTAAGCCCGCCGCGCGCGTCAAGCAGCAGATCGATGTCTTCCGTCGTAGCCAAGCCCGGATCGAGTCTGACACCGGAAGAGGCCTCATAACCGTAGATCGCGTTCGTCCCGAGAATGCGAATCCCAGAGCCCAACATTCCGAAGCCGTCGAGAGCGCGCACGATCCGGGCTCCAATCAGCGGTACGCGGCCCAAGCCGAGCGCACGATTGACCGCGGCTTGACGCTCCATGGTATCGCGCAAGTTCTTCACCCGGTCTTCTGCAGCAGCACGTTTAGCTTCGAAGTCCGCCTTCATCTTTTCAGTTTCGGGCGAACGCGCGCCGAGCGAGGCTTGCTTCCTGAGGCCGGCCTTGTCGTAGTAGCTCCGGACGAGGTATTCGCGGCCTTTCGACTCCACCCAGGTCAGGGAACCCCGATGGGCACCGTAGGCCTCCTTGGCGTCCCTCAAGGCCTGGAAGCGCTGCTGACTATTGACCACCTCACGGCGTTGATCGTTGTTAAGCTCTTGAAAATCCATCGTTTCAACATTTCAACCTGATTTTGAACCCTAGTGCTGGAACGATATTTATCATTTAAAATCAATGACTTCAACAGCTCCACTAAAAACTCGTCCGAACTGTTGAAACAGGGAACTCGCTCACATCGTGACCGCCCCCAAGCGCACTGATCTGTTTCCCTCCGCGAAGGCAACATCACAATTGGCAGATCAGGTCCGCCAACTCCGCTTTGCGCATGGTGCTGGCATTCTCGATCCCGTTCTCTTCCGCGAACGAGACCAGCTCAGACGAGGTTTTCGACTTGAGGTCCTGGAGTTTAATTTCCCGCATTGGGGTGGTCCTCTAACCTTTGGAAGGGGGACGAGAAGGCTCTGAAATTGCGGACGTGAGAAGATAAGGTCCGCAGGTCTGGCAAGGAGAGTGCCGGTGAGGCTTCAAACCTGATGCGGCGCGTCCGGCCTCTGGAAAGCTCAGACACAACCACATCCGCTGCGTTGGGCGGGATATCGATAATATACGCCCAAAGCGGGCACCAGATCGACTGCTTCGCTTTCGATGACGCGCAGCGGGACGCCTTCTTCGTTGTGCTTGAAAGTCTCTCTCAGATGCTGCGGCAGCGATCGTCCGTAATTGACGAGGTCGACCCGAAGATCAGGGTCGTACTTCCGCGGACGGAACGGCTCCGCAAGAACTCCTCATAATTCCCGATCCGCCTCGCTCGCTCGCCAGCCGAGCGAGCCCACTTGGAGATGGCACTTCTCAGTTCGCGGAGCACGCCTATCTCGGCGGTTGCGGCGCATCCGCCAACTGTCATGCAACGTGCTGCAGGAGGCCGGCGCCATGCACGAATGCGTGGAGCACGGCTGGGCACAGGACCGGGCCGACCGGTACGCACGCGAGCGCGCCTTCGATAAAGCTATGCGGGATCCGCCGTCCGGGGTCATAAGTCAGTAACTTATCGGGCGCCATTTCGCCCGATCGGAATCACCGCACCAGATACGTGCGCTTTCCGTTCGCTGGCTGGATCGCGCTTGGCGATTTTGTCGACGGCATCAGACAAATAGTCGGGATGGTGATGGCCGTAAGTGTTGAGCAGCACCTCAAGCGACATTCCGAGATAGCCCGCTGCCTGCCATGGATCCGCGCCTCGCTGCATAAGCCAAGTCGCTGCGGTATGTCGCAAAGTGTGAGGGGAGATTCCCGGGCCGAGCCCTGCGAGCCTAACAGCACTCTTGAATGCCGTCTTGACTGAGGTCACAGACTTCCCATTGTACTCCACGAAATGCTTCGCCTCTGGATCAGCTCGGTGCCAGCGCCGCAGGTGCGCGAGCAAGCGCAAGGGGATCGGCACGGTCGGTTGCCGTTTGTTGGTTATCGCGTTGCCCTGCTTCAGGCGGTAGTAGCGGCCGCGCTCTAAGTCGACATAAGAGCGACCAATCGCGGGAATAGGAGATGCAGCTGCGATAGCTCCAGCACGAGTTCCGCTGTAGATCCCCAATAAAATAAACCGTGCAAGATGGCGCAGTGGACGCTTGCTTGTCGGGACCTTCAGGTCGTCGATCGGCCGACGCGAGCCCTTTTGCATTTCGCGATAGCGCCAGCAGGTCCAAATCAGTTTGGCCGCATCGCTCCGCGTCAGCCACTTGTCTCGAGGTTGGCCCTTCTCTGGCAGCGATATCTTGACGATTTCCCGATGATATCCTTCAGCCGCATGGTGACCAATGGCTGCGCGGAGGTCTTCAAGGTCTCGGCGCGCACCTCCCCTCTTGGCGCGCTTCTTGACGTACGAGCGACACGCCTCCCCATTTACCTCGCCCAGCATTTTTGCTCCCCACCAGTCGTTCAACCGCTCGATGCGCTTTTTGAACTTGCGGATATCGGGGATGGTATCTTCGCTCTCCCCATCGACACTGAAACGGCCGCGAAGCTTGTCCAATTGCGCGTCCAAATAGATCGAGAGAACGTCCGCAACTGCGATATCGTCTATGTGGCGAATTCGTCGCTTCGGGGTGTGTTTAGAGGTTATATAGTCCCTTAGTTTTTCCTCCGCGGCCGCAATCTCATCTGCAGCGCAGCCTGTGCCGACATCCCGGCCGTTGTCTCTGATGATCCAGGTCGCTCGGTGGGTGATCTTTCCGCTCTTGTTTCGGCGTGCGGCTTTGAGCCGAAGTCTGGTCCCCTTGCTTCTTCGCGGCATAGCTCTCGCATCCGTTCGATATGAGCCAGCGTCGTAAATTCCTTGCCGGCGATCTTCTCAATAACCAATCGGTTACGATCGCGCTCGCGACGTAGGCCCGCGACCGTCATTCCTCCCAGAGGGAACGCGATTTTCACGGCATCAGCAAGGCGAAGAGGGGCGCCAGGTGTAATTTCAGGTTGCGTTCGACGCGGCATCGACGCCACAGCGCGGCTGTTAAAAACCGAACTAAGATGTCAGCGCCTTATTGAAAGTAAACCTTTCCTTCCTTCGATCGTAGGATTGGCAATTTCATCGTAAAATTGACGAGATAGAGCGTAACTTGAAGGAGGGACTGAGCGTCACGCAGCTTCTTAAGGTGGCATGCCAGAATAAACGCAATAGCAGATCAGCTTACGGAAGCGCCGGAAATCGCAAGCGCCCTTTCGTTGCCCGTTTCCCCGGACCGAGAGCTAATAGCCTGCCTTGGCGTGTCGGCGCCTTTCGCGCGCATCGGTGGGGAGCTTGATCACTTCCTTCCTCCACTTGAAAGAGCCGCCGCGCTCCTGTCGCAAGCCATCCTTCAGACGGACAGTGAAGAGGACACACTCGAGGATACTTGATGATCCTCAGCGCCAGCCTGCTCGGGGGGAGAGAGCGTGATCGGCCGAGAACGTATCACCATCGATGTGATCGACGATCTCGTCGTTTTCGCCAGTCGCCTCCCCTATTCTGAATGAAATCGCGGCAGTTTGCTTCGCCTAATAACTCTCTTTGGCTTACGGAGGGAACGACTGATTCATCGATTTTCTTAATCGCCTGGGTCCGGCTCAGCAGTGCTAAGCCCAATTCAGCGCGCGGGTGGCCTCGCTCGAGGTCGATCACCCATTGTCGGCTGACGCCGATCTTCGTCGCCAGGGTCGCCTGGTCGGGCTTGAGGTGTTCTCGGCTGTCGCAAATGACGGCGCCGAGATCAGCAGGTGTGCGTATGCACATAGTCCATCCGCATGTGTAAGCAATCGCTGATACCTTAAACGTCGGCGATCGCCAACATTTCGGGATGTCAGCGATCGCTGACATAAACATAAGGAAATGATTAGCTTCCGCCCTTATCGGAGCGGCGCCGGGGCTCGAGACGAACCTTCGAACCCTCAGCTTTCGGAGAAAGTTCTCTCGGTCTGTTCATCAGTCCCGATCAAGGCTGTTGAAATGGCTCGAGCCAGAACTCGGCGGTTTTCTGGATTGCTCACCATTGTCGTGTGGTTGCCTGGAACCGGTACGGCACGAATAGCCCCAGCATTCACGACCCGGTCCCACCCCTGGTTTGGCAAGCCGCTACTGGGTTGTTTATCAGGTGGTCGACAACGACTGATGAGAGGCTCACTCGCATAGAACTGATGTATTTCAATCGCGAGCGGCGGAACGCGGTACGATTGTAGCGCGCGGTGAAATGTCGCGGCCCTTTGATACATCGAAACGTCACTGTGAAGATCGTGATCTGGAGTTAACGCTCCTATTTTCTGCGCCTTTTCGAGCAACTCAGAGATGGAACATTGTTCGGTGTCGCGTTCCAAAACCTCGTGATATTCATCGCGCAAGATTCCACAACGATCCAAGACAAATTCTCGCGCCAAATTCTTCAGTGATCCGTTTGAAGAAGCCGCAGGTAGACTAACATCAATGAACGCCATGAATGACACAACTTCATCAACACTCAGTAATTGCTCGGCAATTGCATAAGCCAGGATTGCACCTGATGAGTATCCAGCAAAGCGGTATGGGCCACGTGGCTGGATCTGTTTGATCGCAAGGATCACCTCCGTGGCCATCGCCTCAAGTGTCGGTGGACGAACGTCATCGAAAGGGGGCCATGGCAGAGCGTAGACCGGGCAGTCTGCATCCATTTCCGCTGCCAAACCGAGGACATACGAACAATCCCCAAAACCTGTGGGGACAAAGAAGAGAGGTGGCTGCGATCCGGTCGGTCGAACGGGAATCACCGCCGTGTTACTGGGCTGCACCTGCAAACGAATCTTCGATGCAAGCTCTTTCAGAACAGGGGCTCGGAAGAGGTCGGTGGCGCTAAAACTCAGCCCAAGATGTAATGCTCGACTGAGCATCTGCACGGCCAAGAGCGAGTGGCCGCCCAGTTCGAAGAAGTGGTCGTTGCGCCCGATGCGCTCGACACCCAGGAGTTCGGCCCAGATCCGTGCCAGCGCCGTCTCGACCGCACCTTGCGGCGCCTGGTAGGCCGCCAGCGCATAGGCCTGATCGGCCGGCTCCGGCAGCGCGTTCCGATCGAGCTTGCCGTTCACCGTCAGCGGAAGCGCCGCCAGCCGCACGAACGCGCTCGGCACCATGTAGTCCGGCAGCCGCGCACTCAAGTGCGCCCGCAAGGCGGCCGCAAGCCCGCCTCCATCGCCCTCCTCCGAGCCGGCCGCGGGCGCGCAGACCACATAGGCGATCAGATGGTTGTTGCTGGCGCCGTTCTGGCGCGCCACCACCACCGCCTCGCGCACCCAGGCGTGCTCGCAAAGCTTTGCTACGATCTCGCCCGGCTCGATGCGATAGCCGCGGATCTTCACCTGATCGTCGTTGCGGCCCAGGAACTCAAGATTGCCGTCCGGCAGATAACGTGCAAGGTCGCCGGTCCGGTACAGCCGATCGCCCTCGACAAACGGACTGGCGATGAACCGCTCGGCTGTCAACTCAGGGCGGTTCAGGTAGCCCCGTGCCACCCCCACCCCGCCAATGTAAAGCTCGCCCACCGCGCCGAATGGCACGGGCGCGCCATGGCCATCCAACAGGTACACCCGCGTGTTGGCGATTGGACGCCCGATCGGGACCACTGACCCATTGAAGTCAGCCGGGCAAGTCCAGAGCGTCGCGCAGACTGTCGCCTCGGTCGGGCCATAAGCGTTGACAATTGATGCTGGGGTCAGACTTCGGATGAGTTCTGCCTTCGGCAGCTCCCCAGCAAGAATGAGAACTTGCGCAGCCAAACCTTCCGGATCCTTGCTTGTCTGAAGCAACGCTGGGGGTAACGTCGCGTGGGTGATGGCTTCGCTTTGGAGATAATCCGATAGCTTGTTACTCGCTTGACGGATCTCTTCCGCAGGCAAGTGCAAAGCGGCTCCGGAGCCAAACGCCATGACAAGCTCCCAAGCGCTTGCATCAAAAGCAATGGAGGCGAACTGCACGACGCGGCTGTTGGAAGAAGCGCCAAAGAGGCCGACCTGAGCCGACAGCAGATTGACCAACCCCTGATGCTGAACCATGACTCCCTTTGGGCTTCCGGTTGAGCCTGAGGTGTAGATCACATAAGCGAGATGGCACGCTGTGAAGCCAAGCGTGCGCCGGTCAGGGTTTGAAGCCGCCCGTTCGGCCCAGGCGGGCGTGCCGGTCTCCAGATCGATGACCGTCACATCGGTCAGCACCTCGGGGCCGAGTGCTGCGCGACCGACGACGTCGCAAAGCAGCAGCCGCGGCGCGGCATCGTCGACAACCTGATGCAGCCGCTGGCTGGGATAGGCTGGGTCCAGCGGCAGATAGGCACCGCCAGCCTTGAGGATCGCCAAGACACCAACCACCATCGCCGGACCGCGTTCGAGGCAGATCGCGACCGGCTGATCCGGCTTGACCCCGAGGGCGATCAGGTGATGCGCCAGCCGATTGGCCCGTGCGTTGAGCTCGCCATAGCTCAGCCGCTCGTTTTCGCAGACCAGCGCCAACGCCTCCGGCGCCTTTTGCACCTGCGCCTCGAACAGCTCATGGACGCACAGGTCCGATGGATAGGCCTGCGCCGTCCGGTTCAGATCCTCCAGTAGATAGGTGCGCTCCTCAGCCGGCAAGATGTCCAGCTCGCGTATGGGCGTATCCGGGGCATGCTCCAGCGCCTTTGCCAGCTGCTCGAGCACCCGCTGCATGTAGCCGCAGATCCGATCCGCCGAGATTGGCTCCGCCGCCTGCACAGTGAGGCCCAGCGCCTCGCCAAAATCCTCCACCGACACGGTCAGGGGATAGTTGGTGCGTTCCTCTCCACCCAGCCATTCCATGCCCGACAAGACGTCATCCGTCCCGGAGCCGGGCACAGCCGGCGCCGTGTTGTGACGGTAGTTCAACAGCGTGCTGAATAGCGGCGCCGACGCCGCAACAGCGCTGCAGCGCTGTGCCAGCGCCAGCGAGGCATGCTCATGTGCCAGCAGGTCGGCCAGCCGGGCCTGCGCCATCCGCACGCTCGCCTCGACGGCGGTCTCATCGAGATCAAGCCGCAACGGCAGGGTGTTGATGAACAACCCCATGGCGCGGTCGGCGCCAGCGCTGCCCTGCAGTCGGCCTAACAGCACCGTGCCGAACACCACCTGCTCGCGGCCGCTGCTGCGCGCCACCACCTGTCCCCACGCCAGATGGCACAGACTCGCCAGACTGACGCCCAGCCGCCGCGCCTGTTCGCGCAGCCTCGCATGGAGAACTGACGGCAGCGTCCGATGCGCCTCTCGAACCCCGCCGCCGTCGCCGCGCACTTCGCTCAATTCGAAGGGCGTGGTCGGCTCGTCGATATCGGCCAGCAGCTCCCGGAAGAACGCTTCATCGGCTTTGTCATCACGGCGTAGATGCGCCTGCGCCACCAGATTGCGGAATGGCTGCGGCGCCGTCAGTTCATGCTGGCGCCCCTCCAGCTCGGCCCGGACCTCAGCATGCATCACGTCCCGCGTCGTGTGATCCCCGATCAGATGATGCTGCAGCTCCAGCAGCAGCCAGCGCGCGCTTCCGGGCTCGCGCGCAATCACAAACCGCAGCAATGGCGCCCGGCCAAGCTCGATGCGGTGCCGACGTGGGTCAAACCGCTCCCTGAGCAGCTGCTTGGCTCCAGCGCCATGAGCGCCATCCAGCTGGACCTCGATCACCTCCAGACGCGCCTCCCGCCACACCACCTGGGCCGGCCGCGATAAGCCCTCCCAGACAAACGAGGTACGCAGGATGTCATACCGATCCACCACCCGCTGGACCGCGGCAAGATAGCGGTCGAGCAGGCCACGCTCGGCAAACGCCATCTGCGACACCAGTAGGTACGGATCGCCCTTGGCCGCTAGCAAATGATGGAACAGGATGCCGTCCTGCAGCGGCGACAGGCCGTAGATGTCCTGGATGTTGCAAACCCCGCCGGGTACCGTGGCGATGATCCGGTCGATCTCGCCCTGCGTCAGCTCGATCAGCGGCAACATCTGCGGCGTGATCGCCGCACTCCGCTCGGTGATCAGGTTGGCCGGGACCGCTACCTCCTGATGGCGGCCCAGGCTTGCAGCCAGATCCGCCAGCACCGGCTTGACGAACAAGGTGCGCACCTCGATGCGCAGTGACCGCCGCCGTAGACGCTCGATCATCTGCACGGCCAAGAGTGAGTGCCCTCCCAATTCGAAGAAGTTGTCGTCCCGTCCGACCCGCTCCAGCCCCAGCAGCTCGGCCCAGATCTGCGCCAGCACCGTCTCCATCTCGCCCTGTGGCGGCGCGTAGGTCCGGCGCGCATACGCGTCGTCGCCCGGGGCCGGCAGCGCGTTTCGATCGAGCTTACCGTTCAGCGTCAGCGGAAGCGCCGCCAGCCGCACGAACGCACTCGGCACCATGTAGTCAGGCAGCCCCGCACTCACATGCGCTCGCAAACCGCCGGCAAGATCAAATTCCTCAGCTTCGGCGGCAACGACATACGCAACGAGGCGCTGCTCGCGGCGACCATCCTCGCACGCCACCACCACCGCCTCGCGCACGCAGGCGTGGCCGCAAAGCTTTGCTACGATCTCGCCCGGTTCGATCCGGAAGCCGCGGATCTTCACCTGCTCGTCGTTGCGGCCTAAAAACTCCAGATTGCCGTCCGGCAGGTAGCGTGCCAGGTCGCCGGTCCGGTACAGCCGGTCGCCCTCGACAAAGGGACTGGGGATGAACCGCTCGGCTGTCAGCTCAGGGCGGTTCAGGTAGCCC